>JAYVSE010000232.1:0-2666 GCA_043775635.1 Planctomycetaceae bacterium
ATAACGTCTTGGTTCACCTCGATCGCGCGGGTGATTTGCCACTTCGAGAGCGCTGAATCGCGATCTGGGGTGGAACCATTTGTTCGTCGTGGTTGGTTCGTTGGTCGCGGCCTCACGCGGACCGCTGATGCGACAATCATAGACGATTTAGGAAGGCAGAACAACTCCGAGCGGATCAGATCGGATTTTTGGGACAGGCCAAAAGATGCCGACCGAACAAATCGGCGGGATTCGTCCCAGCAATCAATATGTCCGAGCAATCAATAAGTCCGAGCAATCATCAGTCCGAGCAATCATCAGTCCGAGCAATCATTAAGTCCGAGCAATCAATCAGGCTGAATGCTGCGGGTCGTGTTTGCAAATGCCAGAGGCCGCAGTTTTCGCTGGCGTCAAAGGTCCGCGCGTCGGTCCGGGTTCGGCATTCGGCGCGCATGGAAATCAACGGGTCTGGGCGTCAGGCGTTGGCCGACGAACGTTTCGGGTCACCTCGGTCGCGGCGAGTGTTTTCCCACTTCAAAAATGTCAATGCCGCGACTCAGGTGGACCCGTTTGTTATCCGCTTTCGTCCGTGATCCGTTCTGATCGAGGGACAGGTGCGGACCAGGATTCAACGCAAGTAAGACCCGGCTTCGTTTTAGTAAGCCGTCGAGCGTAGCGTTCACCCCGGCGAAACGCAAGCAATGTAGCAGACCCACAGTCTGCATTGAGGTATTGTTCGTAAACCCAAACATCGAACGGCATTTCTAGTTTGTCCGTGTCCGCGCGTGTATGGGCATCGCGGTCCTCGCTGGTGGGAATTGGAACAGGCGAAATGGCGGTAATATCATCGGACGTCCACCAGCATTGCGTGAGTCCCCATCCGGGCGTAGGAGAATCGATAATCAGCGTTCCGGTTGAGATTGAATGTGGGCAAACAGAAGGATTCCGATAGCGACCTCGGCGTTTGAGAGCAGCACGCCACTTGTGATTGTCCCATGCCATTCTTGGCCTAAGAGCGATGAAAGCAAATACCAGGAAGAGAATAACGGGAACGACGACAAACACCGCGAACGGTAGAAGGAAGATCGACGCGACAGTTCTTAGTGCAGTTTTCAATGTTGAATGCAAGTCGAGTCAGTGCATTTCAGTCGGATAACGGTTCGCATCAGCGGGCCGGCGCGAGATGCGTTGATTTAGGGACCGACCCGACCGCCGGCTCCGTTGCATGCGATCGTTATTTGGCTTTCTTGCGCGTCACCATTCCAGGCCGACGCCATTGTCATCAAGGCCCATGAGTTCTCGCCAGCGACATTCAATTAGGGCAGTATAGTGATGTCCGCGTACTCCGTAATTGCCGAGAGCAAATCCGTCGTTGACCTCAACCAGTATCGTTCGTGCATCGTCAGTTACCGCCCAATCCATTCCATAGCCGACCGGTGCGTCTTCAAAGCAGCTTATCGCATCACGAATCACGTTCACATCGGGAAAAACAAGAGGATCACCCTTGTAGTGCGCAATGTTTAAAACCTTCCCCCGCAGTATTGAGGCACGCCACTCAGTCATCAGTCCGATTACTTCTTGAACGATTACAGGTTCCTCAGGTGGAACCCCGGAAAGCGATAAGAAGTCACGGTAAGCGCCTACAACCTTCCCAGCAAATAGCTTGTGGCGATCACGAGGTTTAATGTGGACGGGTAGTCGGTCAGGTTGTGAAGTTTCCCAATCCCGCACTTCTCCCATCGTTGAATCGAAAACGGTTCGTCCAACGAAGTTTGCGAGACACGGTGGGAAGTCGAGATTCGGCGGTTCAGGACGACCGGCTCGAGTTACAGCATCACGCACGACCGCGACAGAGCCATAAACCAACGTATTTTCCGTGTCCCCGATTAGGTCGGCGTCAAGTTCTCCAGCGTTTAGCTGTTCACGCTCAAAGCCAACCACATCGTATCCTCGATGCCAAAACCAGTAGTTGCCCTGGGCGGCTTGAAGATACCGGGGATCACCTTGTTTCGCGTTCAGGCTGTAGACTCGCATTCAGTTGTTCTCAGCCAAATAACGTCTCGGTTCAGCGGGAACGCGCGGACGATTGACCACGTGAGAGGCGCGGAATCGCGTTCTCCGTTGAAACCGTTTGTTCGTCATCGCTGAATCTTTGGTCGCGGCCTCACGCGGACCGCTGATGCGACAATCATAGACGATTTAGGAAAGCCGCGCAATTCGGTTCGAGTTGGTACGACTCGATTTAGGCAAAAAAATGGGGGGCAAAAAAAGTTCGGAGACACGGCAAGTCCGAGCAATCAATTAGTCCGAGCAATCAATTAGTCCGAGCAATCAATCAGTCCGAGCAATCATCAGTCCGAGCAATCATCAGTCCGAGCAATCAATCGGCTGAATGCAACCAGTCGCTGTTGCCGGTGCCAGAGTTTAGCTGGCATCAAAGGTCCGCGCGTCGCTCCAGATTCGGCATTCGGCGGGCATGGAAATCAACGGGTCTGGGCGTCAGGCGTTGGCCGACGAACGGCTGCCGTCACCGAGCATCCGCCAGTGAAGACTCTAAAATTGAAAACGCCAGATCGGATGCTTCGGTGCACGGCTTTGTTCAAGTAAGCCGCTATCGCGGCAGGTTGAGCTGAGCCGTTTGGAGTGGTTACTTCTACGGTGGTTTTGTAACTATTTCTCTTCTCGGT
>JAYVSE010000233.1:0-18905 GCA_043775635.1 Planctomycetaceae bacterium
CAGGACTGCACCCGGCTGAAGATCAAGTTGCTCGGGCTGACGGTCGGACGCTGGGTGAGTTGCGTTACGAACAGTCCAGGGAGTTGTGTTCTAGCTGCCTCTTGGCCGCTCGGTGCGTTGGCGGCCCATCACAACGTCGCACCGTAACGCGACAGAGCCAGCAAAAAATTCTCGACCAACAGAAAGCGAAGATGGAAAGTGTGTCAGGTAAACGGAGTGCCCGCTTGCGGGGTCAGGTGATCGAAAGAAGATTCGCCGATGGTAAATTGCACCGCAATCAAGGTGTTCAAAACGGTCGCGGTTTAAGCCGCGTCTATGCCGAGGTGGGACTGTTGTCCGTAGCACAGAACACCCTGACGCTTTACAACCGAGAAAAACCACGCCCTGATGCTCCCATCTAAGCTGGACGGTCTCTTTAGCCGCCTCTTCGATCCCAAAAAAGAGTCGCCTAAAGGTTATACACCAGCGCTCCTTTTGGAATACGCCTTATGCTTCTGTGAAGCTCTTGTCACTCGCTTGATCGGTTAAGGCGAGGCCCAAAAGGATGACAAACCAGGGCTTATAATCCGTTAGCGTTAGGAAGCTCAAGATCCGTAGGTGGTTTTCCCGTTGCTTCGCGGATAAATTTTTCGCCGTAGGTCGAAAAGCCGTCGGTAAAGCCGCCGTGGCTTAAAAAGAACTGACCGTTTTCTACGCCCATGAAGCGATCAAATCGAGCCGTACGACCTGTTGGGTCATGACTGAATGTTGCTGCAGTCACTTCCGTCCATTGCTGGTTGGGTGAACGAACCCATTGATTTCCATACAGTGCCTTGCGTGGTAGATGACCATTTCCGCCGCCAAAATTTTCGCTGAAACTATGCAGGCCTTTTAGCAGCCCGCCTTCTTTGGGCGCTTGCCAAGACGAGATCAGCATCCATTTTTGCAGCTCGGGATGAAACCAATATCCAGAGAAAATCGTAAATGTTTCTTCAACGGGTTTGGCCGTGACAATGAACCGCTGTTTCTCTCCCGTTTTCCAAAGATATTTAAGATGACTATGACCACCAGTTCCTTCGTTGCCGAAGTCGCCTGAGAACACACCCTCTCCCTTGCCCATCAACTGAACGCGATTTTTTTCCTCGACATTTTTGCGATCGACCGCTTCGTTTCCACTGTCCCAAACACTAAAGATGATGCGGCGTTCCGATAAGCTGTTGACTTGCATGCCAAAGTATCCACGATGCCAACCACATGCCATGTAAAACGTTGCCACCGGATCCTCGACCGCCGTGACTTCGCAGTAAAATGCCTCGACGTCCATGGCACCGGGTAACTGATAGGCAAGATGGACTGAGGCTGCGTTGCGGCGCTCTTCAAGATTGAAGTGAGCACCCTCCATTGCCGAACCGTCCAGCAACAATGACACAATATCTCCGATTTGCTTGCCATCGTTGTTCATCGACTGCAGAGCAAACCGCTTGTAACCGCCCGAGTCAATTTGGAAGGTTCCAAAGTCCACGGTTGCCGAATTTTCTTCGCCTAGGCCAATCGCCACTGCCTCATGGGATTGCTCGCCGACGGTAAGCTTAAATTTCGATCGGTTATCCAGTGGCAATCGCACCTCGACTTTCGCCTGTAGCTCACCCACCGTCTTGATTTTGCCGTACCAGTTCACGGATTGCGAAATGTCGGTCCAATGAGTGACCCCCTTGGGCTCGCTGATTCTCGCGGCGTCAGCGTCCGGCAGCATGTAAGCCGTAAAGCTAGGCACGCGAACCTCTTTCGCGCCGGCAATTGACCCAGCAACCAAATTGGCGGCGATAGATAACGCTAAATATGCCGACAAAAGTGTAAATTTCAAAATGGTAACTTGGGAAAGAAAACGCGTTTTGTTGCCGCGTGAAATGGTGCTTCGGTAACTTGATGTGTTAGAATACACGCCTTCAAACCGTCCCGCCACCAACTTCTTTTGAGCTCACGTCATGCGACTATCCTCTCGAACGTTCCTTGCGACCCTTGCGATTTGTGTTGTCATTACCTACCTGGGGAGTGATTCTCGGCAAGCCTCTGGCGCTGAACCGAAGTCATCGGTAAAGCCAATTCGCGCGCTATTGGTTTTGGGTGGGTGCTGCCACGATTATGCGGCTCAAAAAGAACTGCTTTCCAAAGGAATATCAGAGCGAGCGCATGTCGAAGTGGTCATTGCGTACGATCCCGACAAGTCGACAACTCACTTAAATCCAATTTACGAATCCCCCAACTTTGCAGAAGGTTTTGATGTCATCATTCACGATGAGTGCTCCGCCGACGTCAAGGATTTAGCGCTAATCGATCGAATCCTTGCTCCCCATCGAAAGGGAATTCCGGCTGTGATTCTGCACTGCGGCATGCACTGCTACCGCAGCGAAGGTTTTCCCGCCGCAGTGACGCCTTGGTTTGAATTGACGGGCCTGCAGACGACTGGCCATGGACCTCAGGAACCGATCGCGATTTCGTTTCTTTCGCCATCGAATCCAACAACGCTTGGGCTGTCCAACTGGACCACGGTCAACGAAGAGTTGTACAACAATAGTTCGGGAAAACTCTTGGATACTGCAACGCCGCTGGCAAACGGAAAACAGTCGTCAACCAACAAAAGTGGCGAGGAAAAATCGAGCGAAAGCGTGGTCGTTTGGACAAACAACTATCGCGATACCGCAAAAGTCTTCGGCACGACGCTGGGGCACAATAACGACACGGTTTCAGACCCTCGATACTTAGACCTAGTTACGCGTGGGCTGCTTTGGTCGTGTGACAAGCTGAATGATGAATATCTAAAATAAACAATGCCCCGCTTCAATGCTTGGATTTGATCGTAGTGGGTTTCGCCAGAAATTCGCAGCACACTAAAACGTTGGGAATTCTGGCGAATCCCACTACACAAAAAGTTCTGCCCCAGCAACGAAGCGGGGCATTGAAAATAAGTTGTGGCGACCGAACGTCAGGAATATGGTAAGCTCTCGAACTCAGGCCCGTTGTCCTGAGTTTGTCGCGCCCCATGTTCTTTTTTACTCATATTCATGTCCGTTGCGTTGACCAGCAATTCGGAAAAATCGACCGTGGCTTCGTCAGACGCGAACCATCGCTCTCCTGCCAAAATTTGGCGGATTTTGATTGCGTCTTCGATCGTGTTGGTCTCGGTCATCGTCGGTGTGATGGCGTTTGTTGCCATGAATTGGCAGGACAGCGGTAGCGGTTCATCGCAACCGCGGTTGGTAATCCCTCTACCATACAATGCAAAGCGGGCCGAATCGTATTTACGACAGATCTGTGATTTTGGGCCTCGTCCCAGTGGCTCGCAAGCGATGGAGGCACAGCAGCTATTTTTAACGGATGCTTTCACCAAGGTTGGAGGTAGCGTTGAATTGCAGGCGTTTTCAGCCAGACATCCGGAAACTGGTGAAGCAGTGCCGATGAATAATCTAATCGCCCGCTGGCACCCCGAGCGTCCCAAACGATTTTTACTCTGCGCGCACTACGACACGCGACCATTTCCTGATCGTGACTCCCAAAACCCTACTGGTCGTTTCGTCGGTGCAAACGACGGTGGCAGCGGTGTTGCCGCAATGCTGGAATTGTCGCATCAGCTTGCTTCTCTACCGCATGACATCGGCGTGGATGTCGTTTTGTTTGACGGCGAAGAACTTGTCTTTCAGGAGCGCCGAGATGCGTATTTTCTCGGCTCAACGCATTTCGCACAGACTTACAAGGCAACTCCGCCGGCGATTCCCTATCGCGCCGGTATTTTGCTAGACATGATCGGCGACAGCGAGCTGAAGATTTACTTCGAACGAAATAGTTGGAACCATGGTCGCGACATTTGTAAGTCGGTATTCGCGACCGCCGAATTATTGAAGGTGACGGCGTTTGTCCCTCGAATTCGCCACGAAGTTCGTGATGACCACCTGCCGCTAAATGAAATTGCCCGCATTCCGACGATTGATTTGATCGATTTTGACTATCCACGTCCGGGAATCGGTGCACCTCAATATTGGCACACAACCAAAGATGTTCCCGAAAACTGCAGCGGTCATTCGATTGCGACCGTGGTTTATGTTGTCCATCAATGGTTGATGCGCCAATAAGAATCGAGCGGGAAATAAGTGTCCGCTCATTGTTTACGATGAATTCGCAACGGGACCCAGGGGACCTTCGATGCTTGCAGGTAGCCTTCTCATCGGATTTACGGTTATCGCTGTTGCCGTCTGGCTGGAGTACAACGACTCGCTCGGCTGGCCCAATGAACTCGAACGCGAGCAAGGCAGCTCCGCCGATGTCGACATCCGATATCGAACAGCTCGCCGACGTTGGCGTCGCGTTGTTCACGTGCTGATTGCTGTTTGCGGTGCCCTGATGGCGTCAGCAGGTCTAGCAGGACTGGGCCGTTTTTGGGTCGCTGCTTGGACTGCGGTTACGATCTTGATGATGGTGATCATCCTGCTTGCGTTAGGTGACGCGGTTCGAACGCGAAGACACTACGCCGCAAAGAAAGCTGGCCGCAAACAGTTACCGACCAGCGAGCTTCCTAAACGCGATCTGCCTAATAGCGAATTAACGGGCAGCGACTTATGAACGTTCGATCAATAACTGTCCGATTTTTGACGTGCATAGGCTGCCAGCCTGTCCCTCTAATTGACCGAGCGATCCTTAACGGGCAGTTGATCCGTCTGGACTGGCTGCGGCGACTGGCGTGTTATTTTCAGTTTGACCAATCCGATCGCTGAACCGTTGGACGCGTGCACGAGTCGATACCAAGGTCACGAACGTCCCCTGCTGAACGATTCGATTGCTTTGGTTTACAAGCTGGCGTAGCCAAGTCACCCGACCTGCTCTGCGGCCATGTGATACCGTTTCCAGAACCGTTGTCAGGACATGCACTGAGTCTCCGAAAAATATCGGTGCCTCGAATCGCCATTCCGCAATACTGACGAGCGCCAAGGTTGAAACTGACGGTTGCCGGCTAGATAAGCCTGCCAGCACGCCAAGCCCCAGAAGTCCGTGTGCAACCGGACCTCCGAAGGGGGACAATTTGCCGTTCATCTGGTCGGTGTGAAGTGGATCATGGTCGCCGGTCAACTCAGCAAAATCTGCGACGTCGTCGGCACTGATCTCACGATCCTCGCTGGTCCAGCGATCACCGACTTGTAAGTCTTCGAAGTAAAGAGGCTTGTCCAATCGTTTATCACCGTGTTCGTATTTCTGCCTACCCGAAACCATTCGCTTGTACCCTCGAGCGTACGACTGATATCTTGGCCGAGATTACGTTTTCGAGTAAGTCAAAAACCACCAACAAATATGGAACTGTTTCCAGATATACTAGGAATTGTTCTAATTACGTGATCTAGGCAACGTAGTCTGTGACTACTTTGATCCCCAGATTGAGCCGCAGTTGATTAGCGACGACAATGAGACCTTCCCGTTCACTCTAATCCAGCTACTACCCACCTACCACCAAACCAGCACAAAAAAATGTTTAGACCGTCCCCCTCCCAGCTCTTTCTACGGCAGAAACACATTTTGACTCGATTTCAATCAGGCGCCGTGTTGCTGCTTTTGTCCTCGATTCCAGGGGCTATCATAGCAGCGGACGGCGAAACCATCCGATTTCGGGCACAGCCGCTCGTGGTCGATGCGAACGAAGGGATCGCTGCGGGCGATGTCGATCGCGACGGCAAAATGGACTTAGTTGCTGGCCGCTCCTGGTACCAAGGCCCCGCATTTGTCTCACGTCCGCTTCGCCACGTCGAAGATTGGAACGGTTACGTTCAAAGCAACGGCGACTTCCTCTTTGATGTCGATGGCGATTCGCGTCTCGACGTCATTGCTGGTTCGTTCATTCCGACACAAGTGCACTGGTACAAAAACCCTGATGCAGAGTCGCTGCGTCTAGGAAAAATGTGGCCCCAGCATTTGCTTGTTGACACAGGTGATACATGCAACGAGGGACAATTGCTAGAAGACATTGATGGTGACGGTCGTCCCGAGTGGATTGTCAATAGTTGGAAGAAGGGCGTCGCCATGCGAATTTGGCGTCTGGTTGATTGCCCTCGTCAAGAATCCGGTGCGATCGTCAAAATGGAACCAGTGACACTCGGTGAAACCGCCAACGGACATGGCGTCGGTGTGGGTGACATTAGCGGCGATGGCCGTGCGGACATTCTTGTCGGTGAAGGTTGGTACGAACAACCAAAGGCTGATCCTTGGACGAGTGCCTGGACGTTACATCGAGACTGGGATCTGAACAGCAGTCTTCCGATGCTCGTGACAGACCTTGATGGCGATGGCAAGAACGATGTCATCTATGGAAATGGCCATGACTACGGGCTTTACTGGTGGAAAAACCTAGGCGCTGGTGACGACGGAAAAATAGCTTGGAAAGAATCGCTGATCGATCGTGCCTACAGTCAACCCCATGTGCTCACTTTGGCCGATATCGACAACGATGGGATTCGTGAGTTGATTACCGGCAAACGCTATTTCGCGCACAATGGTGGTGACCCAGGCGGTCAAGAACCACCGTGTCTTTACTATTACACCTGGAACAAAGCTGAGCTCAAATTTGTGCGTCATACAATCGAAGAAGGACATGTCGGCTGCGGTCTGCAAATCGTTACCAATGATCTCAATGGAGATGGAAAGATGGATATCGCCGTCGCGGGTAAGAGCGGTACGTACGTCTTGCTTCAAGAATGATCAACGAGTCGACTACCGATCCGATCACTCCAAACAATTGGACGATTGCTGAGGCACAAGCAATCGTCGATGAATGGATCAAGACCATCGGTGTTCGCTACTTTAACGAGCTGACCAATTTGGCCCAGCTCGTTGAAGAAGTCGGCGAGGTCGCCAGGATACTTTCGCGAACTCATGGCGAGCAATCGTCAAAACCTGGCGAACAACTTGGCCAATTGGACGATGAGCTTGCCGATATCATGTTCGTTGTTCTCTGTCTGGCAAATCAGTCCGGTATTAACCTACAGCTCGCATTAGAGCGAAATTTGGCCAAAAAAACCAAACGCGATATTTATCGTCATCGTGATAATGCAAAGCTACGAATAGAATAGTGCCTGTCCCTCCCTAACCAAATCAAACGGAATCACATCATGCTGCTTAGCTTCTTACGTGTCGGAAAATTAAAGTTTCTCGCTGGCCTTGGCGCGCTCTCTGTCTGCGCATCGATTTCTACCGAATTCGCGGTTGGTCAAGAATATCTCAATGGGATTACCTGGACGCGTCCTGAAATCGTTACACCCGGCGATGGAAACACGGCACCACCATCGGATGCGATTGTGCTCTTTGATGGCACCGACTTGTCGAAATGGGACAATGCGGAAAAATGGCAGGTAAACGAAGGGACAATGGTAACTGGCCAAGGGGCCGTACAAACCAAAGAAAAATTCGGCGATTGTCAACTGCATATCGAATGGTCAGCTCCCACACCGCCTAAAGGCAGCAGCCAAGGTCGTGGCAACAGCGGTGTCTTTTTCTTAGGCAAGTACGAAATTCAAGTCCTTGACTCGTTTGATAATGAGACCTATTTCGATGGACAAGCGGGTGCGGTTTACAAGCAAACGCCACCGCTGGCCAACGCGATGCGTCCACCGGGCGAATGGAACACCTATGATATTTTTTGGACTTCGCCGCGGTTCAAGGAAGACGGTAGCTTGATGTCTCCAGCTTATGTCACCGCGGTTCACAATGGAGTGTTGATACTCAATCACTTTGAACTGAAAGGAGATACGCCGTACAATCGCCCACCCCGTTATGATGGCCATGATGAAACCGGGCCTATTTCATTACAAGACCACGGGAATCCGGTTCGTTTTCGTAACATTTGGTTGCGCGCAATTAAGCCAGTTGTCGGTACACAGGATCGCCCTCCTTTCATGCGAAATGGCGACAAAGAAACTCCGATAGAAAATTAGGGTAAAAGGGATAAAGCAAAGCGTTTGGTTGCAAGCTCTCCATCGAGCTCGTCTCGATGGAAGCCATCCGTTTTGTCATGAATCGCGGAGCGATGGCACTCGATAGCCAGGGGTGCCAACCCCTGGACACGCAATTGCGAACGCGTCGTTAAGAATCGCGGAGCGATGGCCTTTTCCGCCTAGAATGCCATCGCTCTGCGATTCCCAATGCATTTGTTGCGATGCTACCAGGGGTTTGCACCCCTGGCTATCCAATGTCACAGCTCCGCTGTTTTAGGACTAAAACCAGCGGATTCACGAAACAATCGCAATAGCAAATTTTTAACAGGCCATCCGACATGCCTAGAAAATCCACCGCGCTGAATCGAATCGCTCAATGCCATGCAATTCACTCATGGAACTTCGTTAAGAACCGCGCACAACATTTGTCGTTGAGTTTGTTTTTAGCGGCCTTTTCATCGTTGGCGAACGCCGTTGATTTTCAGCGTGAAATTCGGCCGATTTTGGCGGCAAACTGTTTCGTTTGCCATGGCCCCGATGATGAAGCCCGAAAATCGAATTTGCGGCTCGATTCCAGTGATGGTGCGACCGCAGATTTGGGCGGCTATCGCGCCATTGAACCGGGAAACCCTTCGAAAAGCGAATTGTGGTTGCGGATAACAAGCAATGATCCTGAGTTGCGCATGCCGCCAACCCAATCCCACAAATCGCTTACCGATGTGCAGCGAAAAAAAATCGCAGAATGGATTGAGGCCGGTGCCGTTTACGACAAACACTGGTCATTTGAGTTGCCCAAGCATGTGCCATTGCCTGCTGTCAGCAACGTCGATACTTGCCGTGGTCCGATCGATCGATTCATCCAAGCAAAGTTGGACAGCGCGGGCCTTATCGCGTCACCGGAGGCCGACCGATTCTCGCTTGTTCGGCGGGTTTATTTAGACTTGATCGGTATCCCACCAACGATCGCTGAGGCCGATCGTTTTGTCGCAGACCCGTCGCCGATCGCTTACGAACGATTGGTAGACTCATTGCTCGCGTCACCCGACTACGCCGAACGTTGGTTACGTCCTTGGCTAGATCTAGCTCGTTACGCCGATACGAATGGATATGAAAAAGATCGTGCAAGAACCATCTGGCCCTATCGTGACTGGTTGCTGAGATCGCTCGCCGCAGACATGCCCTACGATGCGTTCTCCATCAAGCAGTTAGCTGGCGATATGCTGCCAAACGCAACCGATGAAGATCAGATCGCGACTGGATTTCATCGCAACACGATGCTCAACGAAGAAGGCGGCATCGATCCTTTAGAGTTCCGCTTCCTTGCAATGACAGATCGAGTCGCAACCACTGGCTTGGTATGGATGGGGCTGACCACGGGCTGTGCCCAATGTCATACACACAAGTATGACCCGATCACGCACACTGATTACTATTCGATGCTGGCGTTGCTGAATAACGCAGACGAAACAGAACGGGAAGTCGATGCGACTCATCTATCAGATCAACGGCAAACGATCGAGGACCAAATTCGAGTCGCGGAAGACGAGTGGCTGGCAGTTTACTTGCCTGATGTCAAATCGAATGCGGAGCTCGACTTGAACTCGAAATTGAAATCGAATGCGGAACAAGGAGCAGTAGCCACCGCGTACCATGAATGGATCGGACAACTTGCCACCACCGCGTCTGATTGGCAAGTCGTTAAGCCCCAATCAATGACAAGTACATCCCCAGCGCTTCAAGTTCTTGAAGACGGTTCAATTCTGGCCTCGGGCGATGCAACGAAACGAGATGTCTATACATTTCGATTTGAACCTGCGGCGATGAACGACAAAAAACTCGAAAAGATTACGGCGATACGCTTGGAAGTGCTGCCGCACGAGTCCTTGCCCGCTGAAGGGCCAGGAATGGCTTATTACGAAGGCCGCCGAGGCGACTTCTTTCTTAGCGAACTGTCCGTCTCCTTTGCTGATATTCTCGCCCCGCTCCGAGACGCTTCACATAGTTACGGAAACTTAAGCATCGGCAGTGGATCTGCACAAGCGGCCAACGTAATCGACGGTGAAGGTTCGACCGGCTGGTCAACATCTGACGCAAATGGAACTGCAAATCGCTGGGTTGCCAACTTGGCAACACCCGTCAATTTTGATTCGCCGATCGAAGTTACGCTTGTTTTTGAACGTCACTTTGCCGCAGCGCTCGGACACTTTCGATTTTCAGTAACCGATAGAAGCGCCAATGCTGTAGCGCTATCGATCGACGCTGACCAAGAGGCTTACGTTGTCTCACGGTACGGAAGCAAGGCCGAAAATCACGTCGCCTCAGCCGACGATAGAGCACGGGAGCACGGCCTGAGGCGAACGTTCTTTCAAATTTCAGAGTCCACTAAATCGCAATACGCCCCCCTTGCGAAACTCCGCAGTCTGATGCCGGAAGCCGTCAGGACTTTGGTCATGCGAGAACGGTCTGCCAACCCACGCGTGACCAATCGCCATCATCGCGGCGAATATTTGCAACCCATGGAAGTTGTCCAGCCAAGAATTTTGGACGCGTTTTCCTCGTTCACCCATGAGCGCCCCGCAAACCGCCTGGAGTTTGCAAACTGGCTCGTCAGCGACGCTAACCCATTGGTTGGACGCGTGACCGTTGATCGCGCTTGGCGAGAACTTTTTGGCCGAGGGATTGTGCATACCGCAGGCGACTATGGAACCCAAAGTCTACCTCCGTCTCACCCTGAGCTGTTAGATTATCTCGCGACGGAAGTGGCTGATTCAGGTTGGTCGATCAAGCGACTTCATCGCGAAATAGTTCTGTCTGCGACCTATCGTCGAAGTAACCATCGACGCGCCGCTGTATCAGCAATCGATCCAGAAAATCGACTGCTTGCGGTCGGGCCCCGACGTCGACTTGAAGCAGAACGAATTCGCGATTCCATGCTACTGGCTAGCGGCTTGTTAGTACGAAAGTTTGGCGGCCCAAGCGTCTATCCACCACAACCGCAAAGCGTTACCGAATTGGCATACGGAAATATGAAATGGCCCACGTCCAACGGTGCCGATCGATATCGACGTTCAATCTACACCTACGCCAAGCGAACGGCTCCCTTCGCGGCGTTTGCCGCTTTCGATGGTCCTTCTGGAGAACTGTGTTTACCACGACGCGACATCAGCAATTCGCCGCTTCAATCGCTGACTCTATTGAATGATCCCATGTATGTCGAGTTCGCTGAGCGTTTGGTCGATGATGTGCGTCGCGAATTGCCAGACGCGGATGATGAACTTGTCGCCGCAACCATTTTTCGTCGCTTGATGACACGAGCTCCGGAGCCAGACGAGTTGTCCGCAATACTTGAGTACACGCGAGCTCCAGAGCAACAAAGCGACGGCAAGCGATCTCCCGTGGTGTTACTAGCCGGGGTGTTGTTGGCACGAGCGATCATGAATCTGGACGAAGCGATCACGACGCCTTGATGTGAGTTTGGCTGGTGAATGGAAATAAGTTTGCACTTGAATGCAGATTGGAAAGTAATTGTATGAATGCGATGGATCAACAACAGATTTCACGACGCCACTGGTTCGAAACCTGTGGCGTCGGCGTAGGCAAGATCGCATTGGCGTCAATGTTGGCGAACGCAGCCGTGACTTCCCCTGCAAATGCAAATGCAAATGGAATTGAAAAACACTTGAACGGATTGCACCATCCGGCAAAAGCTAAACGCGTGATTTACTTGTTCATGGCCGGTGCCCCCAGCCAGCTAGACCTATTCGACCATAAGCCAAAGTTAACAGAGCTGGAAGGCAAGTCGATTCCACCCTCGGTGATTGCTGGACAACGCTATGCGTTTATTCAGCCGAATGCGGCTGTACTGGGGCCTCGATTTAAGTTCTCACGATACGGGCAGTCCGGTGCGGAGCTGTGTGAATTATTGCCATATACCGCAGCGATTGCTGATGACCTAGCCATTTTGAAAAGTGTGCATACGGACCAATTCAACCACGCACCCGCTCAGTTGTTTGTTAACACAGGAAGCGGCTTACCCGGTCGTCCTGCGATGGGCTCATGGCTTAGTTACGGAATTGGCAGTGAGGCGAACGATTTGCCTAGCTTTGTCGTGTTGACCAGCGGCGATAGTCTGTCCGGCGGTGCTGCAATGTGGAGTGCGGGCTTCTTGCCGGGTGAGCATCAGGGGGTTCCTTTTCGTTCCAGCGGCGACCCCATTCTGCACATCAGCAATCCGGAAGGTGTAAGCAGGACAACGCAGCGAAACACTTTGGACCTGATTCAAAAACTCAATGCTAAGCGACTTGGCGTTGTCGGTGATCCCGAAATTGCAACGCGAATCGAGGCGTATGAAATGGCTTATCGAATGCAGGCAAGAGCGCCAGAGTTGATCGATTTCTCAAGTGAGTCACAGGAAACACTATCACTATACGGTGCGGAGTCCGACAAGCCTTCGTTTGCGAGAAATTGTTTGCAGGCAAGACGCCTGGTAGAACGTGGCGTCAGGTTTGTACAGCTCTACCACGCTGGCTGGGATCACCACAACGATGTTGAGGGCGGACTGCGAGGCACTTGCAAGGTGGTAGACCAAGCTTGCGCTGCGTTGATTCGTGATTTGAAACGACTTGGGCTGTTAGATGAGACGCTTGTCGTATGGGGCGGAGAATTCGGACGCACGCCGATGGTCGAAGCGAGCGTAGCGCTGGGACGATCGAAAGGACGCGACCATCATCCGCAAGCGTTTACCATGTGGATGACCGGTGGTGGCGTAAAGTCCGGACAAACCATTGGTGCAACGGACGAATTAGGATTCCACCCCGTCGAACAGCCGATCCACGTTCACGATATCCAGGCAACGATCTTGCACCAGCTAGGCATTGACCATGAAAAGCTGACGTTTAACTATGCCGGACGTCCGTTTCGCTTGACAGATGTGCATGGTCAGGTGATTAAGGGGCTGGTGTGATTTGGTGTCGATATAAGCACCCAGGTATTGAGCCCCCTGCCAGCTAGCCTGCAATGGCATGGATTTAAGCAATCTGATTGAGCCGTAGGCGCTAGCCTCGGGCCTTACTTAAGCAATCTGATTGAGCCGCAGGCGCTAGCCTCGGGCGTTAAAAAATTTGGTATTGACACGAAATTTAATAGCGAAATTTCGAATCGATATTGTTCCGACCGGATGCTACGACGGGGTTCATCCCCGCTGGGCTATAATCACAACCACAAGATGCTGGCGGAGTGGGCCTCGCTACCATGCGGCTTGTCCGCGTGGAGCGTTAATCAATCGTTATACGCATCGCCGCATGATCATGGCCCGACGGAGACAAGCTCCGCCCGCGGCGAGATAATGGAATTAAATCTGCGCAAAGGCTTTCTGCTTTCAATACTAGAAAATCCAGGTTTGAGCGATAAAGACCAGAAAGCCAGCGACATAACCAAGCAATGCGTAGGGTGCCACCTTTTTCAGGTACCAGACGAAGTTGATGTGCTCCAGCCCCATGGCTGCGACACCGGCTGCCGAACCGATAATCAGGCAGCTTCCGCCAGTTCCGGCGCAATAGGCCAATTCGAACCAGAAGTGATTATCCATTGGTAACTGGTACATCTCAATGCCTGCGGCTACGAGCGGTACATTATCGACAACAGCGGAGGCCAAACCGATAAAGAACGCGATCAAGCTTGGGTTACCAACGGTGCTATCGAGCCATCTCGCCAAGTCACCCAGCAATCCGGTTGCACCCAGCGAACCGACAGCGAGCAAAATTCCTAAAAAGAATAAAATACTCGACATATCAACCTTCTTCAGAGCGGAGAGAACTCCGGTTGAAGAGCGAACGGCTGGTTCAAGCGTGCGACTGAATATTTCTGAAATGATCCAAATGGTTCCTAAAGCCAATGTCATGCCCATGAATGGTGGCAAGTGAGTGATCGCTTTGAATATCGGAACGCTGACCAAACCGGCCACGCCCAGTACCAAAAACAACAATTGGTGCCTGAGTGAAATCTCGATTTTTTCCCCATCGTTGTTTTCCGGGGCATCTTCCAAAGTTCCCTGCAACTTTCGTGACAGGAAGAAAATGGGGACAATCAAGCAAACAAGGCTAGGCAAAAACAGTTCCTTCATCACCTCGATCGTGGTGATTTTGTGCTTGATCCAGAGCATCGTTGTCGTCACGTCGCCGATGACCGTCCAAGCACCGCCAGCATTGGCCGCAATCACAACCAATCCGGCGAACATCAGCCGCTTTTCCCTGTCGTGAACGAGCTTTCGCAACAGCGAAATCATCACGATTGTCGTCGTTAAGTTATCGAGGATTGACGACAAGGAAAAAGCGAGGAAACCGACGATCCAGAGTAATTTCGAGACGCTCTTGGTCTTAACGCGGTTGGTAATGACCGCAAACCCTTCGTTGGCATCCACGAGTTCAACGATCGTCATCGCGCCCATCAGGAAAAATAAAATACCCGCGACTTCACCGGTTAACTTCAACAGTTGTTCCTCAACCAGGAACATCCGCTGCGCGTGCGCGGCTTCTTCTTCGGGAAGCCCTGCCGTAAACCACCTTGGGATGGCGTCCAGTTTGACGAGGCTGTCGGCGTCAATCGCATAAAGCGTCCAGCAAACGATACCAATGAAAAGTGCTGAGGCCGCTTTATTGATACCTAGCGGATGTTCGAGGGCAATCGCCAAGTAGCCGAGTACAAAGACAATGACAATGAGTGTCAACATTCGCTAGATTCGTGTTTTGGCGGTTTAGTAAATTTGCCTTTCGTGGTAAAGCCGACGAAACGACGCAAATTTCTCGATTCGAGACTGCACTAAGCACGCTTAGATAGCGGAATGCAGGCCTCAGGTCAACGGCGGTATCCGTTGAGAATTGGGCTGGGTGCTAATTTAGTAACGCTATTCGCCGTAGGATAGACTCCCAGTCCGTCCGAAAAAAGACGGACTGGAAGTCCATCCTACGTTTAGTAATTCCGCATTTTATTTCGGGACAATTACTTAGCTATTTCCTACTCGATCTGTTCAGTTGTTCAGTGAATATACGACATCAGCAGGCGCAGTGCCGCGATGACGGATGATAAAGAAGCGGTTTCGCTGGTTGTGTGATAACCGGTCGTTGGGATTTGCAGTGTTGTGCCGTTGATGAGTCCGTTGGTTGCAACGACCAAACGTCCCAGTTCCGTTCGGCCCAGTGACAACGGTTTCGAACGATCAACATTCAACGCCTCAACGTAGGTGTCTTTATGGCTGTAGGTGATGCCCAGGTCATTACACCGCTGTTCCAGTTCCGTGGTAATGCCGGTCGCGAATAGTCCGTTGGCATCCTTTCGGCGAAGTACCAATTGCTGCTTTTCCGCAGCTTCAGTGGTTGGGTAAGGACTGGTGTCGAGGACGATCAATCTCTGAGTTGTTTTTTGTTGTCGCTGGAACCATGCCAATGCATATCGCCAACTTCGACCAGCCTCTTCTTCCGCCGTAAACAAAGCAGTGCCTTGAAAGCCACGGCGAAATAGATAAACGATTAACGCAATCGACAGCACATTATCAAGTTGCGCCGAGATGTAACCGCTCGAAATTTGCAGTCGATCCAGAAACGATACGGGCGTCCCTGGTTGTAAGAACGCCAGGCCATCAAGCTCGAAAATGAGGTTTCGTCGCTCGGGGCAAACATAGGAATGCGTGATCGTGCCTTGGCCAAGGTACGTGCCAACATAGGGCATGTGAGCTTGAACACGTTGGCCGTAAAACCGATGTTGGATCGTGCCCATCATCTGTTCGGAAACCGAGTCACCGGTCAATTCGCCGTGATTGGTCGTGATAAAAGCAGCGTACTGGAATTCGTTAGGCCCCGTACAAACCAAACCGTGGCGATCCATGTGCGCTGAAAGTAATAGACTATCAGGCTCTCTGCCGCGCGCTACCAACACACCCTTGTAATAATGAAGATCAATCGAGCATTCTTCGAGTTCTCGGCGGACAACTCGAAAAAATGAATCCTCGGCCCCGACGACGGCAGGCTCGCGGATCAGTTGCCGCAAAATATCCAAAAATTCATCCAGCTCCATCGACGTGAATCCGTTCATTTCGGCGGGGAACCTGGTCCCATTGGTCAGTCCTTTCGCCATCATTGCCGAGTCACTCAATCAAATTGCCTCAAAATATCACTAGGAATTACGGTATTTCTCGCTAATTCTATCGAAATCAATCGATGCGCGGACACCTGTATGACGTATATCGTTTTGAATCGAGTGCTGCCAAGAGGCATATTGTTTCTGCTAAATTCGAATTGACATCCGATTCGAACAGTTGGTAATCGCGACATTATCAGGTTGCGTTTTAGAAATCGCAACGCCAGAAACAACTCAATGACCAAAAGAACCAATCGAGAAGTTCTGCCGTAGGCGGATGGTTGCGGGAACTGTCCGTCGACTCCCTCCTGGGTCGTAGCATTCGTGGCCAAGACGGTTTCTGGGTCAATCGTCTTGGCCGCCGCTTGGCGGTGGAATTCTCACTGCGCATCGGAGCGTCGCACAAAGCGACGCTCCGATGCCAGGATACAAACGCTTTGGTTTGTCCAGCATGTCGAAAGCTTTACCACCTAACACAAACGATTTCATTGTCGCTACCAATACTAAAGCTAACGCGGGTAGTAGCGTGCCAGCAACCGAAGAGATTGTCGCGTTAACAAAAGACAGTCTCCGGTCAAAGTTAACCAAACGGATATCTCGTCGTGTCGCCATCTCAGCGGTCGTCGTTGGAACGTTCGCCATCATGGGGCTTGTTTATTTATTGATGGGCATCGATACAACGCCAACGGCTCCACCCGAGCCCTCTGTAGAAGAGCGTTTTAAAGAGCAGTTCACCGAACTTCAAAAGTCTGAAGTAACGGTTGCTAGGCTTGATGCGTTCACGATCGACGACTCCATGCTAAAACAATTAGCGTCGCTCGATCAACTAATGACGATTCAAGTCAAGGCTAGCGACGTCAGCCTGGAAACGATCGCGGCGATTGCCAAGATGCCAAAATTAGAGCAACTTCATGTGCGGGGTGCGGCGATCAATGACGACATGCTAGCCGCGTTAACATCGTCTCCAACCATTTGGCTGTTGAATTTTCCTAATGCTGAAGTTTCGCCGGCTGGACTTGAATGCTTAGCCAAAATGCCAGCGTTGCGAAATCTTCGACTAGGTATCAAAGATGGCAATAATCGCCACGGGCGCGCGGTTGCGACATTGAGCCGGCTGCGGACGGTTCACTTAATCCGCGTTGCGATAACCGATGAAGGACTACAGGCACTTGCCAAAATGCCACAACTTGAATCGCTTTACCTCGATGACAGCTCGATTACGGACGCCGGTTGGACGTGGTTATTTGAGGAAAATCCGCAATTACACGTTCATATCAATCAGAAACATCATGACCGCGATCCTCAAAAGCACTGATCGTAGAACGCTCGTCCTGAGGGTTGAGCCATAGCGCGGATCATGGACTATTCAGGCCAATTCGACGCCCAAACGATTGGCGAATGGAGACTTTTCCATTATGATCTTGTTAGTCACCGCCTCATTCACGCTCCCCTCGCATACGGCTTTGAATGGCGTGGACTTAAGTAGCGGAACGGCGCGAGCCGTCCGGTGCCGTTTCGAAAAAAACTGCGAAACACCGGGCGGCTTGCGCCGCTCCGCTAACCAAATGCTTCACAGCCGGAATTTATATGACCAACCTCGCCATGCTTCGCAGAGATCCCGCCATGCTTCGTCAATCTTCAATCCTGTTTCCGCTTGTAACCATTTGCTTGATCCTTGGAATTTCAGTCGCAATGCGAACCGGCGATGGGTCTGGATTGCAAATGAAAACATTCGCCACCGCATGGCTCGCGACTCTTGACGATGCGCAAAAGGCGAAGGCGGTTGCGGCCTACGACTCGAGCGAGCGTACGACTTGGAATTTCATCCCACTACCAACTCGCAAAGGCCTGCCGTTGATGGAAATGAACGTCGCTCAACAAGCCGGTGCGCTGCGAACGTTGCGCGCGGCATTGAGCGAAGCGGGTTACGACAAGTCGAGCAAGATTATGCAAATGGAAAGTGTCCTAAGAATCTTGGAAGGGCCTGGCAGCGAAGAAAAACGTAATCCTGAAAAGTATTACACAACGATTTACGGAACCCCGTCGGATACTGAGGCTTGGGGTTTCAGTTTTGAAGGACACCATCTGTCGTTGAACTTCGTTTGTCGTGATGGTGTCGTCGTCGATAGTTCACCGCAATTCTTTGCCGCCAACCCAGCGAAGCTTGCCAGCGATGTGACCGGCCCATTGCCCAAAGGCACGCGCATCCTTCGACTCGAAGAAGATCTTGCATTTGACGTGATCAACAAGTTGTCAGACCAGGACCGCGCTAAAGCAACCATCGCGAAAGATGCGCCCAAAGAAATCCGCTTCGCGGCCCTGCCGCAACCAGAAGTCACGCCACCCGAAGGCCTGCTGATGAGCGAAATGGATGGCGAGTCAAAAGAAAGATTGATGCAGTTGATCGAGTTGTACGCCAGTGCTGTTCCCGATGATGTTGCAAAAGACCGCATGCGAATCATAAACAGCGATGGCCCCCGTAATATTCATTTCGCCTGGGCAGGAGCAACGAGCCCAGGTGTTGGCCACTACTATCGTGTGCAGGGTAAATCTTTTCTGATCGAATTCGTAAACACACAGCCTGACGCAGAAGGCAATCCCGCGAACCATATCCATGCGGTTTATCGAGATATGACCGGCGATTTTGATCTGCCGATCAAGTAGGATAGGTTTTCAGCCAAATAGTAGGCGTGCTCTCCGAGCTCGCTTTGGCTGTCACACCTGCGAGCTCGGAGAGCACGCCTACTATTTTTGTCAGAGTGCGCTTCGCGGGTGTTAGACCTGAACTTCGGTTTTCAGACGGGGGAGGAAAAGGTAGGAGACAGCGTT
>JAYVSE010000234.1:0-13975 GCA_043775635.1 Planctomycetaceae bacterium
ACCAATGCTGCTGAGCGAATGGAGCGACAGGAATGACACTGATGAATTAGAAGCCGACCTTCACGCTTGGATCGTCCAAGAAAAGAAAGATGGTGTGCGAGCATTGCTCCATGTCGAGAGCGATAAGACCCGGATTACCAGCCGCTGCACCAGTTCTGTCAACTATCGACTGAGCGAGCATCAAGAGAATCTTCCACATCTCACCGAAGGCTTGGAGTTCATCAAAGGCACGGTTTTTGATGGGGAACTTGAATGCCCGATCACCAATCTCGACACCAGTAAAACGGTCACGACCACAGGCCTTCAGGCAACCACGGCAATCCTGTCAACGAGCGTGGAGAATGCAACTCGAATTCAAGCCAACGAATCCGCGAAAGTTCGGCTTCATGTTTTCGATATTCTGCAATATCAAGGAGACGACGTCACATTTCTACCGCTTTGGACACGCCTTGACTTGTTGGCTCAAGCATTCAAGCAAGTGAACAACGCTTACATTGAGTTGGTTCCCAGTTACGTGGTCAACAAAGCTGCGATCCATCACCGGATCATTGCCAACGGTCTTGAAGGGACGGTTTGGAAGAAAGTGAGCGCGCCCTATGAGTCTGGACGACGTGTAAAACACTGGATCAAGCGAAAGACCAAAATGGCAGCCACCGGTTTCGTCACCAATTTCAAACTCGGAACACCTGGGCGTGGAAATGCGGAGATGATCGGGGCAGTTGAATTCAGCGTTCAAGAGCACGGCTATGTAAGACCGATTGCCTGGGTCAGCAACTGGAGTGACGTAGAGCGCGAGGCGATGACTCATCGAAATGAAGGCGGGTCGATCACGCTGAATCCGAGTTACTTTGGTCGGAAGGCCGAGATCATCGGACAGGACGAATCGGGACGGTCGAAGCGGCTTCGGCATGCTCGCTGTAATCGCTGGCTCGTTGAACCGTAGGCAATCCACTGTTCGCGGATACGTTGCTAGAACTGTAATGTTCTTATTGACCAGACAGAGTCCAATGGCTGTACGGCGAGACTTTCTGGGAATGCGGCGTCTCCGCTGATGCTGAGAAATTTCACCGGAAGGTCTTTTCTGGCAAGCCCTGCAAGCAATTGCTGAAATTTTTGCCAAACGCCTGGGTTCAGCTCGTTTCGCCCTTTACTTGTAATAGGCATCCATTCAATCCAAAAACTCGCGGGTGCGGCGGCAACCACCGGAACAATTTTAAGTTGCTGCGGTACCATGTCTATAACCTCCTGTGGTACTTGGCATGCGATTAGGCGAGTTATCCATTCAGGTCGAAAGTTCATCCAATTCATTCGTAGTGAGACTGCGTAAGCAGCGCCTTCCAAAATCATTTTCATTGGCGTTTCAGTACTGCAAGTCTGGCCAGTCTGATTCGCTTGGGGAGCGCGTTTTAGCTCAACGACAACCGGCAATCCTTGATTGTTGACGCCAAGCAGGTCGATGTATCCCCATCGCCCTTGATCTTGCTGATTAAACAGCGGTACTTGAAACGCGATCAGTTGCTTCCAGCCGCCCTGAAATTCCCACATCCCCACATTATTCCAGCGAGTCAGCATCGCGGCTTCAAGGAAACGCTCTCCGTGAATGTTTTGAATTTGTTGATTTGGATCTCGATTGAGCTGAAAACCATTCCGCCCTACATGCGCAGCGATTTCCGTCGCCCGGATTGCATCATCAACGTTAATCGCAAGCCATTCCGACTGTTGCCCTATGTAGGTTTTTTGTCCCCACGCATCCTTCAAAACATGGAATCCATCCTGCGGGCTTGCATTATAAAACGGCGGCATGATGACCTCGTAAAAACGGCTAGGAATTCAACTCGCCGTCAGCTTCACGAACACCGGTGCCAATAGTGGGTCACAGCCGGTTCTAGTGACTCTGGAAATAATCCGCGAATGGCTAGCCTGGATCTTTTATTTCCCGCTGTGACCCAGTGATTGCAGTGAGTGTTCGTAATCTCACCGTCTATTGATTGACATCAGGCTGCAGATTGTGATTAGGCGCGGAATGGCGAAGAAAGCGAGTGAACGAACCGACGCGGATCGGCGAGTGAGGCAATGTGAACGCCTAGCTCGCTTGATGCAAACTTTGCACCTGATCTCGGGCAAAGGGCGCTGGGATGCCAGCTCGTTGGCTGCGGAACTGGAGTGTTCACGTCGTACCGTGCATCGGCTCCTGCAAACACTTTCGATGGCGGGGGTGCCATGGTTCTTCGACGAGAAGCTGAAGGCTTATCAAATCCGACCAGGCTTCAAATTTCCGCTTGTTGAGCAGCCAACAGGTTCGAGTTCTGAAAACAGAGCCACCGATGATTTGACCTTGGCGGCCGATCGGCTGATTAAGGAGTGCGAAACGCTGACAGAAAGTCTTCAGCAGTTCATCAATTCGCTTAGAAGCATTCGAGAACACCTGCCGCTTTCAAAAACAGATCCATCGCGTTGACTCAATTAATTGCCGGGTGCCAGAAGTTGGTAAACAAGCGCCCATAAAAAGAATACGCCTCGCTTGACATGCTGCATTTTGGTCTTAAATTAAAAAGGTCAAGAAATGAAACCGCTGCATTGGCAGGATTCTCGGAATACGCACGAGTAAGCGGTTTCAATTTAATTGCCCCGCGTTTGCGGGCATCTTCGCGCAGGCTGGCTCTCGCGATTGGCAGTTTCCTCAGATTATGGTCTGGGTTGCTGCTCGTCGTATCTAACGGCTGCTTCTCAGACTTTACGTTTGGAGAGCCCTATGTCCAAGCCAGAGCAACCTTCATTTGCGATCAAGCCAACTGCCAAGAAACTATCGCAAGTTGCGCCTTCCCCAAGCGAAAGCGTTTCCGATGAAACGCGGGTATTGAGTTCGGTTCCGGTTGAAAGCCAGATCGGCAATCAATCGCGCAATCGCAGGAAATCCGAGTCCATGCAATTCATAGACGAGGCAACCACCGGCGTCATTAATCCCGCGGAACTGTACACACTCAACGCGTTCAAAAGGCGGCTTGGATTGGCAGATGCAGCGCTGCGATCAGCGCGACGTAAAGGCTTGAGGGTGACGTACGTTCACAAACATGGGTTCGTGCTTGGGCGCGACTGGATTGAGTACGTGTTGAACTCGAAATCCAGCCGCCCTCCGGCTGCCGACATTCAATGATACCAGTTGCACGGAAATCGAGAACTGAACATGGCGAAGAAAAAACTTTCTTCAACTTCTTCACGCAAGATCCCTAAAGTACGAATCGCCACTCCAAATGGGCGGCCATTCCAAGTTCGTTACACCTGTCCGGAAGTAAAACGTGAGGTTCGCATATCAGTTGGTAGTCGTGATATTACGGAAGCGGAACAATTGAAATCGGAGATCGAAGCGAAATTGTTACTCGGACTTAAAATTGAGATTGGGGTAAACAAATCAAGAGGTCCCGAAATGGATTGGGAGTTCTTCCGCGAAGAGTATCGACTCCATCACTTGGCCGCCTTACGTGACAAAACCGCGGAAGACGCCGAAAGCCGACTCGACATTGCCACTCGCATACTTAAGCCCAAAACTCTTGGCGAGTTTGCAGAACCGTCCGCTCTTCAGCGGCTTCAATCGCGGCTACTCGCAGGTGAGCAGAGCATGCGAAAAAAGCCACGATCCGTATTCACGGTTCGAGGCTACGTGAAGAGCGTCTTGGCGGCACTGAATTGGGCTTACTATCAAAACTGGTTGTCTGCCCCCCCAAAGGTGCCAAAGATTAAGGTGTCAAAGCAGAAGGCAATGAAGGGGCGACCGATCACGGACGATGAGTTTAAGGCGTTGTTAGCCGCGACATCTGCTGTCGTCGGTGAGGCAGCTTCTGAGTCATGGAAGCAAGTGCTTCGAGGGCTCTGGGAATCGGCTTTGCGTATCGAAGAGTTGATGAATGTCGCTTGGGACCGAGACGGAGCAATTGTTCCGCAGTGGACGGAAGGCGAATTCCCCGTTTTGCGAATCCCAGCGGCGATGCAGAAGAACGATACCGATGAAGACATCCCACTCTTGCCGGGATTCGAGACACTGCTGCTGGAAACACCGGTGGATCAACGAACCGGCTGGGTGTTTGAACCAGCTTCGCTTCAGCTTCAATACGGCGGTAAGCCTCAGTATCCGAGACTTGAAGCCGGATGGGTCGGCAAGGTCATCGGCAAGATTGGCAAAGAGGCCAAGATCGAAGTTGCACCCGAGAATAAGCAGACTGGCTTGCCGGCAAAGTTCGCATCGGCTCATGACCTCCGACGGTCTTGCGGACAACGATTGCGAAACGCTGGCGTGCCACCCTTGGTGATATGCCGAATCATGCGTCACTCATCGTGGGAAACAACTCGACGACACTACGCGCCTGGTGACATCCAGCGAGAATCAGAAATACTCAAGCAGGTTTTAAACGCCAATCCCATTGATGGCACCAAGTCAAGCGACGATGCCGAAGCGTAGCGTTATGAAGACGGGGAGGCTTCAACTGGGAAGGTGAATCTTGTCAGCAAAGCCCCACTAGCAGTTCCGCCATGAACCAGCTTCGCTAAAAAATGAATTTCGCAGTAATCCTGCGTTTGCAACATGTCCTGAATCGGGTATTTACCTTTGGAGGCTTTGCTCCTCCACATGGTCATACTTCGGGAGTGTTGGCTGATGACCCTAAATCGAGCGTAACACCCTGCCTCTTACGCTAGGCACAACCAGGTCGGCCAACCTGGGCGTTTTCAATTCATGTATTGGTAGTAAAACACAACCAAACCGTCTTAAACTCGGCCACCGAAGTAAGTTCGGCCTGTGGTGACTATTTGCTGAGACGACGTTAAAGACTTGGGACTTAGCATTCCTCTCCCACATTTAAATTGAATGAATTCACTTTCTAATTTCTGCGATCGTCAGCGCGTGGCGGTATCGAGGATTCCACTGTTGGGAATACTCATATGCTTCAACCGGCGGATTCATCCGGGGATTGATCTGCTGGCCGATTACGATCGCTCCGCCCGTTGGACCGGCATAAAACAAATGGATACGCTCGGTACTCGGCAACCTATCGCGAATTGTTTCCAATATACTTCGAAACGCTGTGCCAAGTTCAGCCAATTGTGCCGGGGATTTTAGCCACGTCGTGCTTGGTGACTTAACATTCAGGTCAATTTCGACAGCGGACGGAACGATAGTTAGTGAGTCCTCACGCCTTATCGTAGCACTCAAGTTCACCCTGATGACTACTTCTTTCGCATGTTTATCTAGCTTGGCGGGTAAGCCTGTGACTTCAACAACAGTGTTTACAGAAATCCCTTTGGGCCAGTTCCAAGTTTTCGCAACCCGGTCGAACTGGTAACAGTCCACATGTACGCGGTCAGAGAGCGTAAAGCCAAGATGTACTGCCAACGGGATCGGGGAAAGGCTGAAAACAGCGAACCGAGGAATAAGGTCGCGCCCACGCCGGATGGCCTCCTCAACCATCGCCTGTTGGTCACTGGCGGCAGTAGCCCAAGGCAGATCCCCGACATTTGGCCTTACCGACAACGGCGCGCCGAACGAATGAGCCGGTGCGAGAGCGTCAGCTACGGCCCTCAAGTTGATTGGCGACATCGTGTCGTGAATGAGAACGAATCGGCCTTTCTCCACTGCTCTGGCTAAATCCTGCGGCACTGCGTTCGGCGCCAGAAATAGATGCTCGTAACCAACCGGAGCACCCAACACTTCTGCTCGCTGCTGAAGCGACAATCCCCGCGCCATCTCCCAAAGCTTGTCGCTGCTCATATGATCGAGGGTGATCTTTTTGTACTTCTTCTTCTGCTCTTTGAGAATCGCCGGTATGTCTGGCGGCAGCCCACGCCTTACGTTGTAGACGAATATCCACTCCTTGAGCGTGCCCCTCCAATGTTCAGCCGCCCCTTCCAAGTCTTCTTCGATCTTGGTAATCAACTCGGCTTGGGTTAATTCGTCGGGCGAATAGACCTGGAATACGACGCCATCGACGAAGAACAGCCCATCGCACTTCCTATCGCCGATATTGCCGTAGGGCCTCATCGCGACGAACTCAGGGCGCGCACGCTTGATGATGTCCTCGAACAACCGCTGAAAATCAGACGGGGAACATTCATGACACTGGTGTTTGTACCAAAGCCAATGATTCAGCGTGATGGCATCGAAACCACTTGGGGCCATCTGCTCACCCGCCCCTACTTGCTCGCATCTTCTCGAACATTTCGCCCTGCGCGCGAGCGTCGTTCAGTGCGTTATGGTCACCGGCTATGGCGGGTTGAAACTCCGGTAGTAGGCGGCTTGATTTTGTGTCGTCCCATCTGCAACCTGTCAGTCCCATGTAATATGACTTGATGTCGAGCGGTGCGAATCCGAAAGGGTTGTCCTTCAGGAAATGGATGAAGTACCAGTTTACAAAAGACCAATCAAATCCGGCATTGAAGCCGACGAATACGGGTTTAGCATCCCCGGCAACCTCTTTAACCCAAGCTGCCAGTTTCTTCATGGCGATCTCAGGACGCTCACCTTTTTCGGAAAGTGTCGCTAGATCAAATCCGGTTACGTTCATCGCTTCTGGAATGGCGTTGTCATTCAGCGGCTTGAATTCTGAATAGAAGCCTTTGTCGTTGCTGCCGACGACCCACGCCCCGAGCGATAACATGCTGTAGTCGCCGGGGACCGGGCCAGACGATTCGATATCCACGGAAATGAACACATCGGGTTTATTCGCCATCGCTTCCTCCGTCGAACATCATTGGGGTCGGCTCCATTGTTTTCGCGTGACGAAGCAAGTCCTCGGACGTCAAAGCACGATCCTCCGAATACGCATCCCGAAGTGCTGCTGGAATCAGGCGGTCGGTAATGTCGGACGCGGTGAACGTTGCGTGATACTTTTTCATCGCGTCATGTCCAGTCAATGCCACCAGAGACTTTAGGGTATGGCCAGACAATGAAAGTTCCGGCAAGGACTCTCGCAACAGGTTGGCCAGCATTTCATCGTTCGGACGACCAAATGTGAGTCGCAGTGCCGAACGTCGGCGAATGGCCGGATCGAGTGCATCGGGCCGATTGGTGATAAAAATTACGACGATTCTTCGATTGCTCTGTCGCAGGCCATCAATACGCTGAAGCAATGTATTAAGCCCCGCCTTGTCTTCATGGTGCATATGCTGGTCAGTACGCTTCGCGGCCAAAGCATCAGCTTCATCAATCAGAAGCAGGACCGGCTCACCATCAACTGACGCGGCTTTTGCTTCTGCCTGCGTAAATGCTTGGACAATCAAGTCAGACATTTCACCGACCATTCCTGAACCTCGCACCTGAGTGTTAACCTTTAACAGGTGGACTCTTTGTCGCATTTTGGTGGCCAACGCATCGCCGATGGTTTGAGCCAAAACCGTTTTCCCGCAACCGACGTCGCCTTCGAGTAATACAAGCGGCGCTCGGCTGCTCATTATCCGGCAGGCCCGAAGCGTTCCGCGATGGTGTTTCTTATTCCAAGCTTCAAGCCGATCGTGGAAGAGCAGTAGTTCTAGTTCGAGCAATAGTTGCCGCTTGTGGTCATCCAGTCCGACAAGCCGGTCATACCACTCCCGGGCGGCCTCGTCGGGATAGGATCGCTCGCTTTCGAAGAACTTCTGAGTCATCAAAGCTTTACTGCTCATTTCGTTATCCTTTTTCGACTGTCCGGTTTCGCGTTCATTTATGGTTGCTTGAGCTACACGAACACCGACCTGACCAATCTTTTCCCCACGCCGAATAGCGTCGAACGTTCTCATCGCCTCTGCAAGATCGCGTTCTGCAACGCGGTAACCGGCTCGTTCGATTGCTTGGCGGATTGCAATTGGAAAGTACTCACTTTTTGCCAAATGATTATCGCGGGCGTGCTGTTCAGCCCGTGACAAAAGTTCTTCGGCCGAACCAGTAAGGTCGCCGATTTGCTTGCCATCTCCGCCTATCAGGATGATTTTCGCCATCAGTTCCTCTTAAATCCATCGCGGTCGAGCCCAAGTCCATCTTTTGAATACATCCGGTCCGACGTGAAAGTACCGCGGCTGTAATCGAGCGGCCCCGCTGGATACCATTGAAGGTCACATTGGTTAGCAATCACTTCTTTGCTTGCGGGCGACATCCGGCGCCAGTGGTCGTTCCGAAAAATGCGAATGCTAAAGTCGCACGATTGAAGGACTGAGTCATACCGAATTCCTCCCGCTCGGTCGTCCGCTAGGCCGATGCCATTTCCAATCACCTTGTAGGCGTAAGCGCCCAGCACGATGTCGGTGTTACGGAGGGTCCACAAAAACTCAATACGGTCGAGCACCTCTTCGTCCAGCAGGATTCGCAAATCGTGAATCAGCTTTTCCGCGTAGTCCTGCGTAATCTGGTTGTACGTGTCGACGATATTGAAGAGGTCGGCATGCACCTTTCTGGTGACATAAACTACTTTCGTCAAAGTCGAGGTTTCGGTTGCAGACGCGTTCCGCGTCTTTGTTTGGGATGACAAGACTCAATCCTCCTCGGAAAGTGTGCGGAATTTCTCGCCGAACAAGCGGCACCAGTGTTCAACTGCCTCGTCTTCGTCGCCTTCGATTTCGGCAGTCCCTGCGGCGGTACATGCGTCGTAGGCTTCTTCAACTCGATCGAGAAAATCGTCGCGTGACTTTTCAGTCCAGAGCGACGTTACGTTGTTTAGGGGGTTCACAGAATCAAGAACGACAACCGTACCCGTCGCCAGCTTTGTCTTTTTGGAGTCGTAGTTGTCGTCAAAAACAATTGGCTGCGCCAGACCGTGTTTGCGAAGGAACTGAAAGACCTGCCGAAGACTCGTCTGCCATTCGCCGGTTACAATTTCGTCGCGAATCGCAGCTGCGGTGATAAGCTCACAGAAAATGGATGGCGGAACCGGCGGTGCCTGAAGGTTGTTCCACCACTTGATCATCCGTACAAGCCGATTGAACTTCACCGGCCCTGGAACTTTGGTGCTCGCTACAGTGCGGCTGGTGACAAAATCGTTGTGCGCAGTGACAGAAGTCAGACGCCAGCCATCATCACGGGGGATATGGCCTCCATTCGTAATCTTCAGTGAGTCATCCTTGACAATAGGGGCGACATCCACCCACAGCTTGATTCCACTAACGAATCTCACCCGTACGGCGCTCTGGAGCTTGATGAAGTCTTTCTCATCCTTTTGAGGGTAGATATCGATCAGCTTCTTCCGCGTGAAATCCAATAGCTTGTCGAGCTCATCTTTCGTCGCGTCCTTTCCCGAATAATACGCTCCCAAGTCGACATCAAACACGTTTTCGGCCGTCCGCATTAGCGAGGTGAATTTGGCGTTCGACCCTGCCCGTAGAACCTTTTCCAGCGTGAAATTGCCATCCTCGGAAACTTTGTCATGCAGCCGATCGATCATGAATTCGACCTGACGTTTAGCCTCGTCAAGATGGTCCTTGCTCGGCTTGATCTTCGTCGTGAATCGCTCGAAACGCGCCTTAATCGCCATCTAGTTTTCCCCCTCGGCTAATGGTCTGACGACGCAGGGCTCGCCTGACATGGCGGCCGCAAGGTCGATCCCCCACTCGTATTTCCGGCTGAAATTCCAGACAACGACGGGTGGGTGAATGTTCTCGGAAATTTGCTGTCCGATATGAAACGCCAGCGCCATCGGGCCAGCGCAAAAAAGGTGGATTCGAGGGCAGGATGGCATCAGCCTGCGAATAAGATCGAGCGTCTCGCGAAAGACCCGACCGTATTCACGAACCTGCTCTTCGCTTTTGATGACGCTACGCTCAATGGCAGGATGGGCAAGTTCGATTTGAATTCGTGACTTCAATCCCACCGCGTCGATGTCGGTGGCATGAATCGGGTAGCTTATGGGCATTCGGATGACGGCCTCGCCGGATTCCTTGATCGTTCGCTTCGGCATCCCGGTTCGAGTCAGGGCGGGGAATCCTTCAGGCGTCCCGGGCCAAATCCAGTTTCCAGCATCCGGTTGGAAATCAAACAACGCCACCTTGCGTCGGTCAGTGACGATATGGCCAGCCAACACAACGGGCGGGATCGCGCATAATCCGTGAAACACCAGACGGGCATCTGCCCGGCGTGCAACGGCCCCCAGCAGTGCGCCCTGCGGATCGGCTAACCGTCGGGCTGCTGCTTCGGGTTCGGTGAAGACCTTGTTCTGGATTAGGTCGATAAAATCGAGTTGGAAGAATTCTAACTCGCCCTGCTTGGTCGCGTCATCGAGCGCTGGCATGATTTCCTGAGCCGAAATCCGTCGCAGCGATTGAGCAGTCAACACGAGAGTGGCGACTGGCTTAGATTGGGCAGCCACTTCTTCCGGCGGCGGTCCAGGCGGAAATGGTCGGGAACGCAGGAATCCAATCGTGAAAGCCGCTGCGGAATTGGCCGCATACTCATGCCACCCATCGTTCTTGTCTGGCCCGGCGTAGTCGCTGACTCCTCGTATTTCCAAATAACGCGGCGGATCGCCACTACTCAGCGCACCCTTTGCGGCACCCGCGCCTTCCATTGCAACGCCGACCACTTTCGGGCACTGCTTTTTTATGTCCTCCAACGCTTCAAGACTAGCGATCACTTGCTCGCCACATGCAATCGGGCCGAACCGGACGGACGGAAGCGCTGCTTCTTCACCTGACGCGTCGGGGCGAACTGCGTGTATTTCCCCCATCCACTCCGCCGCCTCGTAGTGTTGAGCGCGCCCGAAGAGCATTAGGTCGGAATTGAATTGGCGACCGCGGCTTTCGAACCCTTCAGTCGTGGCCTTGCCTGGCTCGTAGTAATACGCGTACTGCGAGACGAGCACGTCTCCCAGCTCGGCTTTTCCTTTAACGCCACCTGCGATCCCGACCATCAGCACATTTCGAGGATGCCATCGGTTGATGACATTGGTCGTGGCAATTGCTGCGTCACTGATCCCCATTTCGAGAAGCTGAGTGACAACGATGGTATAGGGCTGCGCCTCACCGGGGATCTTCAACGTGCCCGTGTAGAATGTGAGCGGGTCGCCATCGAACTGCTGCTTGGTGCAGTCTTCCAACCTACGCACCACCGCCTCGCGCTCGATGGGAAGAGCGGTGATAATCGCGAAGTCAATCTTTGGCTCCGACATACTCGACTTTGCCCTCGTCGTAACTCGAATGGTGCAGACGACATCCTTGACGGCGAAAGTCGACGCGCATATAAACCGAATGGGCATAGAAACAGAACCCATCTAGAAAGTATACGAGTGTCGCGACTGGGGGACAAGTAACTTGACGGAACAAAAGAAAAAGTCGCGATGGAATATTGAGAAACGGCTCGAATTCATTGACTTCCGGCTCTATTGGGACGGGCGGATCAACCGATCTGATCTAACTGAATTCTTTGGTGTTTCAGTTCCGCAAGCATCCGCTGATCTGACCCATTATCAGGAAGCAGCACCGAAAAATGCCGTCTACGACAAAACCCTGAAGACATATGTCGCAAGCTCCGAATTCGAGCCACAGTTCTTTAGTCCATCGGCGCATCGGTACTTAGCCCAACTCCGGCTTATGGAGGCGGACATTCTGGATGAGGGTGAGGCGTGGGCGCACCGACTTCCATCTTGTTCCATTGCGCCTGTGATACGTCGGAGGCTTGACCCGACGGTGCTGCGCCGAATTCTTGACGCCATTCGCGCGAGAGCTGCGGTCCAAATCCAGTACCAGTCGATGACACAGTCGGAGCCGAGCTTGAGATGGATTTCGCCGCACGCGATTGCCTACGACGGCTTTCGCTGGCACGCTCGCGCTTGGTGCCATAAGCGGAATGCCTTTGGCGACTTCGTGTTTGCCCGCATCATGAATGTAAATGAAGGCGCAAGACCGTCGGATATCGACCCGGCCACGGACACGGCCTGGGGAATCGACATTACTCTTCGACTAAAGCCCCACCCTGGCCTGAAGGGCGGAAAACGTAGGGTTGTCGAACTCGACTTCGGAATGACGAATGGAGTTGTCGAACTTAAGGTCAAACTATGTCTTGCGTACTATCTTGAACGTCAGTTCAATCTTCATCGCACACCTGAACATCCAGAATCGGAACGGCAACAGGTTGTCCTCGATAATCATGACGAGTTGCTTGCAGCAAGGAGACTAGCGGGAATTGACTTAAAACATGCCGATGGCTGAGGCGGTGTCAATTCGCGTCATTACCATCATGCGGATATAGAGTATCGGGTTGCTTTTGAGAGCTAACGCAAACGGTTTGTGGTGACTTGCAAAAATGCAACGGTTAACTGCTAATTTGGTGTTCTGGCAACCGACGCCGGAGCCAAGTTCTTCTACCGAAAGATGTGTCGGGCAGTGCCAGCGAAGATGATGCAGCCAATCTGGTTTCTGCGGGACTGACCGATCCTTCAAATCGAAATTGCATAACAATGTTTTTGCGAGGCAGTTCTTCTGATCCGCTGCAGAATAATGAATAAATGCAAAAGGGGCGATCGCCGTAGCTGCAGATCAATCTGCTCACCCGCCAAAACCAAAAATGAAATCCGACAAATGCTGGATGGGCGGGATCTGCGATATGGGAGTCGTGACGGCGAGCATCCGAACGTCGTCCAAGGACCGTCTCTCTCCTTAAATCCCCTCGTTTGGGGGAAATGTGTACCTAGGTACAACTGCGAGGCCGAATTGACGTAAGTCTAGTACACCCGGAGGGGTTCGAACCCCCAACCCTCGGTTCCGAAGGAAGCACGTCTCTCTGCAAACCCCTGCCAATATAGAAGTTACGAGTCCATAAATTATACGATTTCCATGCTTTTGGAAGGATTAAGTGCGCGTTTGGTGCATCGTCAAATACATGAAATTTATGGAATTGACGGTCGCGACTTTTGGCACAAACGATTCGCATTGACAGTCCGGGAATCAGTCTCGGTTGGCGGATGCCATTGAAGGCCGATTGGCAAGTTCCGGCCGCAACTGCTTGCTCCCAAATCGGCGTGTCGTGCCATCGCCGCAAAGTCGCTTCGGTCGTAGTGGCCGTGCCCGGAAAGGGGCTCGTCAGCGACGAGGAATCTGACTTCCCACCAAGCAGAATGCCGATCGAGCGACGGCTCGTCTCAACGCCAGAATGTGCGATTCATGCGGCAGTATTGGCCGCGTTTTTCCCGCGTCTGGCGGACGACATAGCGCTGTTCAATACAAGTGTTATCTCTCGATCTAATAGCGAGTTGCGACAATAGCATGGCCGCCAAGATTTTCCACCCGTTGCTGGCCCTGATCGCATCGGCCACGAACAACGAACTGGCTCGGTATGTCGAGTTCCTGAAAGAGGAGAACAAGATCCTGCGGAGTCGCATTCCAGGGCAGATCCACACGAAGCCCGAAGAACGATCTCGGTTGATCAAGCTCGGGAAGGCCCTCGGGCGCGCGATTGAAGAACTCATCACGCTGGTGTCACCGACGACGTTCTATCGCTGGTGCCGGGAATCGGAGAGCAAGAAGCGGCGAGCGAATCCGACCGCCAGTCAGCGTAAGCCGCGCGAGATTCCGGGAGTTTGTCATCGAAATCGCGAGGACGACGGGCTTTGGTTACACCCGTATCCTCGGCGAGTTGCGCAAGGTCGGAATCAAGAACATCAGCCGTCAGACGGTGCGGAACATCCTCAAGGAAGAAGGCCTCGAGCCGGGGCCGAACCGCAAGAACGATTGCTGGGACAACTTTATCGAGCGGCACGCGGAGACTCTCTGGGCGGTCGACTTCTTCTCGGCGAAGAGCGTGACCGCGAAAGGTTTGCGTGATCTGTATTTGATGGTTTTTCTGTGCTTGGAGACTCGCGAAGTGATTGTCATCGAGTCGACGGAGCATCCCAATTCCGCGTGGGTGGTCGAACGCACGCAAGAGTTCTTGGCGAAGACTCAGAAGCGTGAGCAACAGCCTTCGATCGTGATGCACGATCGCGATACCAAGTTCACGAAGGAGTTCACGGCGGCCCTGACTGCGAAGGGCGTG
>JAYVSE010000235.1:0-15729 GCA_043775635.1 Planctomycetaceae bacterium
CATTCTGGACTCGCCGCCAGCAGCGATGCGACGGATTCCGACATCGCCGCCGCAAGACCAATTCCAAAGTTTCCTAGCAAACCATGTCATGCACCCGGTTTTTTGGCGAACCAACCGCCCACGCTTGACATGCAAGGTATCAGAGTACGGGCGGAGACAATACCCCCTCGTCTTACAAAAATACGGGCGCGGTGACAATTATCAGCCGCCGATCCATCCCGAGCTAAGAACGATTACCCAATCATCACCCCGCTTGGATGGACGTAGTGGTAGCGGAAACATCAGGCGAATCAGCTCTTCCACGCGCGTGCCGCTCCGTGGTTATGATGTAGTCCTGGGTTGAAAAAACGACATCGAACTCCACTCCACTCTGCGAATTTGGCGGCTTCGCCGCCAAAATCGCAGAGTGGAACGTAACCCAGGGTTGAGGCTCGCTCGCTTCGCTTGCAAGACCTTAATGCGAGTTTTGCACTTTTTGTATATCAAGAAACTCTCAAAGTGAGCATTGAAGAACAGGCTTCAATCGGAAGGCGGACTGGCTCGTTCTTGCTAGCAAACGGAACTTGCCAATAACATCGTTATTCGTTGAAGAAATCGGGATTGCCCACTTGCTAGCATTCTTCGGACGCTGTCGTTGGCCCTAGTTACGATCGACGCAGAAGAACAATTGCCCTCAATTGTTTGATAACCTGAATCGAGCACACCCACGGAACAATTGAGGACAATTGTTCTACAATGAGCGGCTTCGCCGCTCGAAGAGTGCAAAACTCGAACCTAACCTAGGTCGAGTTCCGAGAGATCCCGAGTGGTCATAGGGACTTTTCTGACTTGGTGCCGACTGGTTAAAGGTAGAATCGCGTCGTTAACATTGGCTTGTCGTAAGGCGAGGTGAAATGTTGGGGGCGGCTTGAGAGCGCCGTAACTTTCGAAAGGAACTAGCGAGCACAGTTCGCGGTTGGGAGGTAGGATTATGTTGAATCCCGACGACATGTCACCTGATTCGGCACGTCCTTCTGAATTCGCAGGGGAAAGAGTCCAAGGTGGCCATCGTCGCGTGCCTGCGGAAACTGCCACGGATCAAGACCGTCGCTGACCCCGAAAGTTAAAAGTTACGCTTCTAGTTCGACAAGTTTGACTTCGCTAGCCATAGCGCGCAGTTTGTCCATCGCACGGCGTTCAAGCTGGCGAACTCGTTCCTTTGATACGCCCAGGCGATCTGCTAATGCCTGAAGTGTGTGGACCCGGCGGTGTGAACCGAGCGAGAACCTTGCTCGAATGATAAATTTTTCTCTTCGGTCCAAATCGCCAAGCATCAAACTCAGACGACTTCTCAACTCATGCCAGCGGTTTTCGCTGATCGCAGGACTACGTTCTTCGTCGCTGAGATCAATATCCATGTCTTGAAGCCCACCCACCATTTTCGTCCTCTCTTCCTGACCTTGAACCATCTCGCGGTAAGCGTTGCGACGCACCACCTGAGTCGCGTAAGTGCTGAAGCGGTAGCCTCGATCAAAGTCAAATTTTTCCACCGCACGCATCAAAGCAAAAATGCCATCACTGAGCAGATCGTCGAATTGGTTGTTGGCGTTCATGAACTTCTTCACGATCGAAAACACTAAACGTGTGTTGGCTTCCACAATTCGATCTCGGTGCCAATCGGCAAGCAATAACAATCTTTCTACTAGTAACAATCTTGCAGCCGATGGCTCAGCAGCGTTCAGCATCGATCGCTGTAGCGCTGCTTGCTGACGAAGAAAATTCATTCGCCGAAACAACGTTGCTTCCTGGACAGGAGTCAGCAACCTTGCTTCACACAGTCGACTGAGATTCATGGGTAAATCAGTCCCTACCCGACGAACGGCGGGGTTCGCAATTGCAGCCTGATCTGGCCCCAGTTCAAGCGGACTTTCGAAAATCGGCTTGGCAGCATCTGGGGAGCGAAACTCAACATTGGAAATGAACCCGATTTCGTTCTTCAAAACTGATTTGGTACGTTGGACCAATTCCTTGCTTGACACATGCTCTAACGTCGTCGCGTGGAGGTCTGCGTGTTTCATCGCAGCCCTCAGTTCAGCGAGCTTAAACCAAGCCGGTCGGACGACCCGAGAAATCGAGGAACCTTTTTTTTTCGCCACTGAAACGTCGATCGACTTGCGATCCGTTTTTTCTACTCGTACTTGATTTGAAATCAGATCAACAGACATGAGTTGCTTTCCATTCATTAGGAGGTGGGGTTCTGCGATGTCGCCTTTCGCTCCGCAAAAGGGTGTTCTTCCGCGGAGCGAAAGGCGAAATTTATTCCTAGGCGAGTCTTTACTACCGTACAGCCGACGTTTTCAAAACAGCCAAAAAGACCAAAACATCCAAAACGTTCTTTCCTCTAGTGTAGGGGGGCGGCCATAAAATTCAACAGCGCGCGGCGAAAAATATGTTAAAGCTATTTTCATGCCGAACGAAAACGATTCATTTTTTGGGGGGGTCTGATAAATCCCTGATTTTTCCGCTAATTATGAGCCGACAGCGCTAGCTGCGGGTTCCTAGCGGTTGATTCTGCGCCGTAATACCCGCCGCTAGCGAGCTGTTGATTTAGTAACCCGCTGCGTAAGCGAGGGACCACTGCGATCCCTCGCTTACGCATTCGGGTTATGATTTGCACGCTAAGATTCAAAACACAACTAAATCAACAGCCCGCTAGCCGCGGGCATCGCATCCGTTAGAGCGTTGTAAGGCCCGAGGCTAGCGCCTACGGTTCACTCCCACGCCATTTAAGCTTGAGCCGTAGCCGCAGAGGGCTCACCGATTTCTACGGAGCGACAGTAATCCGATTCTCAACGCGGGAAACACCTGGCTCTAATCGCAACAAAAGTTCGGCCATACGTCGGTCTGATTCGTTTTTGACTGAGCCGCCAATCACGGTTGTACTATCGGTCACGGTAATCCCGACACCGCGAAATCGAGTTTGAGCCATGCTTCTGCTCGCATTTTGTTGCACGATCGCTGGGGACGAAGCTTGAAAGTTTGGTGCCAAAGCCACGCCGGAGCTTAATCGCGTGCGAACGCTTGGATTCGTTTCGGTTGATCCAGACTTGGTGCCAAATTGATTCAAGCCCAATGAGCTGGTACCCAGGCCAGCTCCACCGCTCAAACCACTAGCCCCTCCTGCTCCCGTTGCCCCCCTGGCACTGCCCGCCGCGCCTGCCTTCTTGGCTCCAACATTCGCGTACATGCGATTGCCAGTGGTTGCGGTCTGGGCCTTGGCTCCAACATCCGTGTACTTATGACCTTTGGTGGCTGTGGCGGCGCCTGTCCCGGTTCCTGAATTGCCGGTGTTTCCAGAGGTTGAGCTGTTTCCGAAATTAGACCCGGTGTTTCCAAACGATGTGCCACCCGTGCCGCCACCTGCGGTCCCACCACCTCCGGTACCACCGCCTCCAGTACCTCCGCCACCGCCAGTTCCGCCAGCTCCCTGCGAAAACGCTACGGTTGCCAAACCGGAGATGGCTAGAAACAGTGCCAATGTGGAAAAGCGGTGAAATGTCTTCATGGCGGAAACTAGAATTGAGGGAAATTGCGACGTCGTGGGGAACTTGAGCTCAGTTCCTTTAAACATCGGCCAGCAGAGAGGGTTTCGCTGGATCTGCTTCTGGTAGAAAATAGCACAACTCCGCGAAGAGATGGCAGATTGCAACGAATAGTTTGCCAAAGATGCATAGAATTATCTCACACCGTGTGATCCTAAACCGAGTACCCGCATTTCCACGAGTTCATTCTTCGATGCGATTTTCCATCCCGATTGCTTGCCTTGGCCTATTTTGCTTCACTTGCTTACCGGTTTTTAGCGTCGAACCGCCTGTCGTTCCCGGTGCACCGAGGCTTTTGCCCGAAAAAACGTTGGCTTATATTCGGATCGAGAATGTCACCGAGTTTCGTAAAAATTTAGCGACCAGCGCAGCCGGAAAGATGCTCGCCGATCCAAAACTTAAGCCGATCGCTAGCGAGCTATACGTAGCCGCCGGTGAGCTTTTCCAACAGGTTGGCGACCAATTGGGGGTTTCGCTCGCCGAAATCGTATCGATTCCGAAGGGGCAATTTGCGTTTGGCCTGTTCCCTATCGAAGGAAAAGGGGCTGGCGTTGTCATGTCCGCCGAACAAACCGATAGCGAGCCCCAAGACAACTCACCTGAGGCCATTCGCAAACGACTCGAGGCAAAGAAAGCCGAAGGTTCATCGGTTTCCTTTGGTGCTCTCGTGGTGATCGAGACTGGTGATGACGATGCAGCGTTAAGAAAGATCTGGGCGCAGGTCGAGCAAAAGTTGATTGACTCAGGTTCGGTCGTTCGTCGCGAAACCATCGGCCGCACTTCACTTGTTCGCTTGATTAATCCCGGTAATGAACAAGGATCAGTCGAATATTTTTCCAAAGATGGCGCGACCGTTGTCGGAATTGGACGTGGCGCTGGTCGAGCAGCCCTGGAGCGATGGAATGGCGATTCTAAGGAGCCCACGCTCGCTGAATCAACCGACTTCGCTGCCGTCATGGGCCGCTGTGTCGGTGCCGAGGAAACTCGTCCGCAAATAACTTTTTTCGCCGACCCGTATCGGATCGTCGAGCGAATGATCAAAAGCAATGGCGGTGCTGCCACGTTGGTTTGGCCGATTGTTGAGGAACTCGGTCTGAGCAAGATTCGTGGCATCGGTGGCAGCGTCTTCGAAGGCGGTGAAGAGTTCGCAGACATATCGCACGTCCATGTTCTGCTTGATCCTCCACGTGACGGAATCTTCAGCGTCGTGCGTCCAAGCAAAAGCGACACCAATCCGCCTGACTGGGTACCTGCCGATGTCGCCAGCTACATGTCCGTCGGATGGCGAGTCGACGCTTCCTTTGACGGCTTCGAACGAATCTTTGATCGCTTTGGGGGTGAAGGTGGTTTCGCAACGCGAGTCGTCGAACCTTTCAAGAAGGCGACTGGTATGGATATAAGAGAATCGCTGGTCACCACGACCAAAGATCGCGGTGCATGGATCACTTGGTTTCAGAAACCAGTAACTTTTAACAGCGGTACATCGTTGATGGCGATTCAGCTTAAAGACCCTGCTGAAACCGCACGCACCTTTGAGAAGCTGCGGGAAACTATCGTGAAATCTGTCGAGACTGATAACATCGGGACCACCAAAATCTATCTTGGTCGCCGTCGCAACCCAGATCGGCCAATGCCAAAAGGCGTGCGTGTTCCAGAACCCTGTGGGGCCATTGTCGGGGACTGGTTAATGGTTTCCGATAGCCGCCAATTGCTTGAACATGCCATACGTGCCAACAGCGGTTCGGTTCCTCGGCTCTCCAGTCTGCCCGACTACGATCTTGTCGCCAGCGAACTTGGTGCGCAACTTGATGCTGAAAAACCATTCATGTTTTCATTCTCGCGAGACTCAGAATCGCTTCGTCAGTTATACGACCTAGCGAAGTCACCTCAAGTCAGAGAAATTGCCAGAGCACGCGGCGAAGAGAATGCGGTCGTGAAAAGAATCGCAGAGATGATGGATAAGAATGAATTGCCACCGTTCGACGAATTTAAGAAATACTTCGCACCGTCAGGCAGTTTCGCATACGACGAACCCACTGGTATCCACTTTGGTCGCTACACACTCAAAGCCGATTGAGTCATCAAGTGGTGTACCTGCTCAGGATGGCGGAACGTCGAGACAGACTCGTTGCAGCGTTTCTAAGTTCAATGCAGCATCGAAGAGCGAGCGGACGGGAATGCGGAATCCTGTGACCACGTACGATTCGACGGCGTGACAAGCGGAGTCGTCAAATTTGACTCCGCGATCCCGGCCTCGCGTGGATTCTGAAAGTACCTCGGCAATGAAATCGGGAGCGGGAAAGATCATCGTTTCACCTCCAATAAATTCGACTTTTTCGCTGGGTGTCAACTGATCCCGGTATCTCTGACGAGCAGCCTGTTCGTCCCGAAGCTTCGAATTGATACTCGCGGCAATGATCGGCAAGTCATGTCGAGACAACAGGTCCTTTAGCTCAATCGGTTGCATGTTTTTTAAGAATTGAAAGCGAAAAACTTGTAAAGTAAGATGATTTCTATTGTACCCGCAAATCCCATTTTTTGTTCATACGCAAGCAACAAGTGCGGGAAAACACAAGCGGGAAGCTTACGCCACTTAGTGCTTACCAAGCAGTCCCGTGAATTGCGAATACAATTCGCTGGTTCCAGCAACACAGAACCTTGGCTTCCAATCGTCCAGCGTCCCACCATCGTACCGAGAGATCGTTGCCCCAGCCTCTCTTGCAGGGAGCGTTGTTGAGAACCAAGGCAGTGCTGAGAAAACGCTTTGGTTCGGCAACGGATTCGATAGCGAGGACATCACCAGTGGAGCGTGAAATCTCGATTAAAGATTTGCAGACTGGTTTTAGGCGATTGGGTGGCGATTCTCGGCGGCCAAGGACCGCTGAACGATGGTACCGACCCAAGCCCAAATGCGCCGTCATTGAGGTGATGAATTTCATGGTGTTTGGTCGACGCACTACGCCGTTTCAATGGGAAACGTCAGCACATCGCCAATTTCGCGAGTATTTAATGCGAGCATCACCAAGCGATCAAATCCCAAGGCAACGCCGGAGCAGGCGGGCATGCCTGAGCGCATGGCCGCGAGCAGGCGGCTATCGACTGGAAGCGGCTTGCGTCCGGTGGCCATGCGTTTAACGTTGCTGATCTCATTGCGTGCCAAAAGCTCGTCCGCATCTAACAACTCACCATATCCGTTGGCGAGCTCCAAGCCATTGACGATCAATTCAAACCGTTCGGCTGTTTGTGGGTCGTCGTCAGAACGCCGCGCGAGTGCTGCTTGAGTGATCGGATAGTTGCGGATCAAAACAATCTCATGAGCGATCATCGGTTCAATCCGCTCGGTCATCAGGACGTCAAGCAACTCGTCACGTTGGCCAGCCAGCGAACGCGCGAGCGAACGATCAACTTGCGCGGCTGCTTGCTGGATCGTTTCAATCGGCGCTTCGATCGGATCAAACTTCAGAAATTCTTGAAACAACTGACGATAGGTAATGACTCGATGACGCCCCAACGACAGTGTCAAGTCAACGAGCTCGATGGTCTGTTGAATCACGTCTTCCATCGACGCAGAGACGCAGTACCATTCCAGCATCGTGAATTCAATGTTGTGCCGAGGCGATCGCTCACCAGCGCGAAACACGGGTCCCAAGCTGTAAATAGAACCCATGCCATCGGCCAGAAGTCGCTTCATCGCGAATTCAGGTGACGATTGCAAATAATATTGCGGGGCGGCCATGCCCTTGGCCAACAACAACGCGGTTCCAGTGACTTCCACCGGATCGATATGCGCATCGACGACATTGTCGCTAGACAAACATGGCGTTTGCACTTCGATAAACCCAGCATCGTCAAAAAAACGCCTCGTCCTGCGAAGCATCGCAGCGCGGGTCCGTAGCATTTCCGGCTTACCAATGATCGGATTCGTTGCGGGCGACAATTCGGTGGCCATTTATCTGTCCTCTAGTGTAGAACAATTGTCCCAATTGTTTTCCCAGCAATTGGGACAATTGCTCTACTCTAAACCCTAAATTTAATCTTGGACTAAGCACTAGTTCGACTGTACCAAGTCGACCCCATTGGCCTTGTGCCATTGGTGACGCCGTTTAGCTTGCTAAACTTTCACCAACCAGACAACCTGACTGGGACAACCTGACTGGGGCCAGGGTAACATGTAACAATGAATCATGACAAACCTTCGCGATACGATCGCCAAATCCGCCTGCCGATGATCGGGGAAGCCGGTCAACAGCGGCTCGCTCAATCCCATGTTGCGGTGCTTGGTTGTGGTGCGTTGGGAACTGTTGCGGCTGACATTTTAGCTCGCGCTGGGGTTGGACGGTTGCGGCTGATCGATCGTGACGTGGTCGAATGGACGAATCTCCAACGTCAGTCGTTATATACCGAACTTGATGCTCAAGCAGCCCGCGCTAAAGCCGATGCCGCGTGTGAAGCGCTGTCGCTGATCAATTCCGAAATCTGCTGTGAGCCATGCGTCGCTGACCTGACTGCCGACAATATCGCATCTAGTTTGGAAGGCTGCGACCTCGTTATCGATGCCGCAGATAACTTTGCCGTTCGTTTTTTGCTGAACGACTACTCCCTTGAGCATCGACTACCGTGGGTCCATGGCGGATGCGTCGGGACGGGCGGGCAAGTCGCTTTTTTTAGCGGACTGGGGCAGCCTTGTTTTCGCTGCTTGGTCCCAGAGATTCCTCCCGCGTCCGCAGTCGCGACCTGTGACACGGCGGGAGTACTCGGCTCGGCAACGCACACGATTGCGAGCCTGCAGGCGACCGAAGCACTCAAGTGGCTTAGTGGAAATCATGCTGCGATTCGACAAGGTGTCTGGTCGATCGATTTTTGGACCAACCGAAGTCGGGTCATCTCTCTGTCGACTTCCATCGGCGAAACCTGTCGCGCATGCGGTCTTGGTATGCGAGATTTTCTAACGGGCTCTGCGGTGGGAAGTGCCGTGGTCGTTTGCGGTCGATCGTCGGTACAGATCAGCCCGCCCCAATCGAGCTTACTGGACCTGAATTCCTTCGCAGATCGATGGCGTGCGCTGGGAGAAGTTAGCGTGAGTCGATTTTTTGTACGAATCATTCTGAAATTGCCTGATTCCGAGACAATCACGCTCTTTCGCGACGGCAGAGCCCTGATCGAAGGGACCGTCGACACTGGCCGGGCACGGACCCTGTACGCAAAATTTATCGGCGGGTAAAAACTGGTTGCGAGGCTCTGCCTCGCAACCCAATGTCTTGCAGGCTCCGCCTGCCGATTCTCTGAACGGAAGCATTCCAGTTTTTGGAAATAGGAGGCGGAGCCTCCAAGACATCGCATTCCCTGGCAGAGCCAGGGAACGAGAACGCTAAATACTGGCGATCAGCGAGAAGTGTTGGTAATTTTATAATTTTACGGTTTTGTGAAATACGTTACCCTTACCGCTTGTCTGTCGTATAAGATGTTCTAGTCCTTAGGCGGGAATTTTGCTCGCTAGCGAAAACGAGAACAGCTCACTCCTCCTTGCAATTGAAGACACTCGATGAGATACGCATTCCGTCTGGCGGAACTACTGGGGCACTCGCCAGATCGGCGCAAACGCCCTGGAACGATCAAATCAATCGTTGAACATACAGGCCTTGATCGCCACCAAGTTGCTTCGTTATTGAAAAACGAGGCCAAATACATCCCCCTCGAAGCGCTTTCAAGACTTTGCGACTATTTGATCGACCATGGTCACGCAACCGCTGATCAGCTTCCTGGAGCTTTGTTTTCGGTCCAAGCTGAGAACTTCTGGGAATTACTGGCCCGGCGTGGCGACGTTGAAATCTGCGTCGGTGTTCGACAAGGTGAGGGTGACAAGACGCCTGAGAACGCCTGGATTGTGGCGTCCGACTCAGTGCTGATCGGCGAAGTTCTGAATGGAGTTTCAACCCTGGGCGGTGCGGCCAAGCATGCCAAAAAATCGACCATTCCGGGCGAACCGGGCTTCGGTTCAGCGGAGATACCAACGCCCGATCGACTGCAACAAACGCTGGTTTGGAGTCCAGGAATCGTCGCGTTTGCAGATGCCAGACAGCGAGCCGAAGAAGTATTCAGCGGCTTTGCGGAAGCCCAAGGTGACCGGGCGCTGGTTTGTATTGGCAGCGTCAAGAGTAATCCGGTCGTTGAAATGGTGTTTGCCGATGCGTTTGGGTGCACACCATTTGTTACCGAAGATGACGTTGATGACACATCGGCTCGCGCTTGTCCGTTTTTTCTACGATATCGTGACAAAGATCCGAAGCCAGATGCGGCATCCGCAGGAACTCGGTTGAGCAAAAACGAAGATGCTCCGCATCCCGGTTTCTACTACGAAAAGGATGACGCGACTTGGACTTGGGCCGGTGGTGGTGGTAAGGACCAAGCGCTAGTATTTTACATTTTTCATGAGCCTTTGGGCCGGCTCGATATGGTACTGAGCGGTTTTTCGGGCCGGGCAACACGGCTGCTTGCCAAAACGCTTGCGATTCGCGGCGAAGAGTTTTGGCCACCGGTTTACGAGTCTGGCGGGCTAAAGATCGGTGCTTACATCGTGCAGTACGACGATGATTCTGCGGACACTCATCGCGATGCATTGCTGCAGACCTATGAGTCAGCGGCGGCGAAGATCACTCCGCTACCAACGCAAGCGATCGCTAGACGAATGGCTCGTCTGTAGCTTGCTGATCGTCATCCGAGTCCGGATTCGCCAAGGCGACCGGACGCGTTGAGTTTGCTGGTTGAAGCAAAATCCTTGGGACGATCAAGATCGCTGCTGCCCACGCAAGTATGACATAAGGAGGCGAGCCGATCGTTGGCCAGAAGAAGCCTAGATTGTGCAGTAACCGCCAGCAACAAAGCTGCAGTGTTAATGCGATCACCAATCCAATTCCAAGTCGCGATAACGCGTCTTGGCAAGAGGGCACGGCGACCGGCAGCGCATAGGCAATCAATACGGCGACAATCGTCACGCCCAACGCGGCCTGCCAGCCCACGACGACAGCCGGCACGATAAGCATCGCAATCATATCCATCAATCGAGCGGTATCTTTGCCCAGCGGATCGATCTTGGGGTCGGCCATCGGTGACAGATAGCGGGCGAGTGCGCGGCCAATCAATGTTGCAGCCGCAACACCTGTGATGACCCGCATTGCGGCATCGAGATACCTGCCATCGGCTTGCCAATTCGGGCTCATTAAGACCTGCCAAGGAACAACCGCGACGCCAGGACTTACCAACATCGGCAAGATGACCAAACCGAGCACCGAAAAGACCAACGCACGTGGTAAACGATGGTCATCAAAACGCACCAATGCGAACGCCCAAGCCGCCGCCACCGCAACGACGTGGTAGAGCATTGTCACGATGTTTTCTTGCGTAACATACGGTGTCCACAACGCTCCAACGCGACCAAGCCCTTTGTCATGAAACGGCAAGGTTGAACCACAACCGTAAAATTCTCGCCAACCAACGAAAAGAATCGTCAGTCCGACGGCTAACTCCACGATTGGATATCTCGGTGAAATCGGCATCCGGCACGTTCGGCAACGTCCGCCCAAAGCCAGCCAGCCGAAAACGGGCCAGTTGTCCTTCCATGACAATGTTTGATTGCACCATGGGCAATGCGATCGCCCGTTGACGCTGACGCCTCGAGGCATTCGCCAAGCAACAACATTGAGGAAACTGCCGATCGATGAGCCAATGAAGAAAAACCAACTTGCAATCAAAACATCAACGCATCGAAAAACGATCAGGTCAGCAAACCGTGTCCATCGATCGGAATACGACTGGCGACCCGACATGCCGACGACATATAGTCCTACGGCGGCTAAACCGACAAGCCATATGAATAGCAGCCTTGTGCCACGGCGATAAAACAATCGATGCAGTCGCGACTTGGGATGGGGAAACTCAGTCATAAATGGCGGCATTAACCGTAGAGTCACAAGATGAAGTAGAAATCGAGATTTTTATATTTATTAAGGTTTGACCGGATTATCCGACGCAATGACTCCGACGTACAGACCAAGTGCGACCGTCACGTACGTTGCTTGGCGAAGAAAGCTCAAGCTTCACTACCAACGGACCGGCATTTCGGTAACATGTTGATCCCGTCAACGTTTCCCTACAACCGATATTACCTCAAAACCAATGACATCAACGTCGGCCATCGAAATACAGTTGGAATCCGAATCCAAGTCCATCGCTGCAGAATTGGGCCTCCAGGTACGCCAAGTCCTCGCTGCCATCGAATTACTTCAGGCAGGCAATACGGTTCCATTCATTGCTAGATATCGTAAGGAATCCACTCAAGGACTTGACGAAGTAGCGTTGCGGGCGATCGAAGACGCGTTAGAAAAAAATGCCGCATTGGCCGCGCGTAAAGAAACCGTGCTCAAAACGATCGCCGAGCAGGGGCTACTGACCGATGCTCTCCGAGCTACGATCGAGCGTTGTTCAGAGTTGCAGACCTTGGAAGCGATCTACCTTCCTTACAAACCCAAACGCCGCACGCGTGCAACGATCGCTCGCGAACGAGGGCTTCAGCCGCTGGCGGATTTACTCTTGATTCAATCGAAACTTGCGAAGTCCAAACAAGACACATTGAAAATGTTTGTCGATGCTGGCAAGGAAGTACCTGATGCCGATACTGCCCTGCAAGGTGCGCTGGACATCATCGCCGAACAATGGTCCGAAGATGCCGAGGTCCGCATTTGGATGACCCGCCAAGCGTTTTCGCATGGCAAGATTGCCTCCCGCGTCAAGCGTGGTAAGAAGGATGAAGCAAGCAAATTCGAATCGTATGTTGATCATCAAGAATCTGCCAACAAGATTCCATCGCATCGATTGTTGGCGATGCTGCGTGGTGAAGCGGAAGGCGTGCTCAAGGTTGGCGTGCAATTGGATGATGAGCAAGTGTTGGGACAGCTCAAACCCAAGCTCGTTACCAATCGTCAATTTGAATTCCACAATGAACTGCTGAAAACGGTCAGCGATTGTTACGAACGATTGCTGATGCCAGCAACGGAATCGTCTGTCATGCAAGTCTTGAAGGAGAAAGCAGACGAGGAAGCGATCAAGGTCTTTGGCAAAAATCTTCGCGAACTCTTAATGGCTGCACCGGCAGGCCCAAGAGTTACCATCGGAATCGATCCCGGTTTTCGCACTGGCTGTAAAGTCGCTGTGATCGATGGCACTGGCAAGTTTCTTGACAACGTTACGATCTACCCGACACCACCCAAAAACGACACCGTCTCAGCCGGGCGAACGCTACTTGCGATTGCAGAAAAATACGGCGTTGAATTGATTGCGATCGGCAACGGAACAGGCTCACGTGAGACAGACGCGTTTGTTGCCGCTCTCATTCGCGAACATCAATTGCCGATCACGAAGGTCATCGTCAGCGAATCAGGCGCATCCATCTATTCCGCAAGCGAACTTGCTGGCAAGGAATTCCCCGATCTAGACATCACCGTCCGCGGTGCGATCTGTATCGCTAGACGCTTGCAAGATCCGCTGGCAGAACTGGTCAAGACGGATCCCAAGTCCATCGGTGTCGGCCAGTACCAGCATGACGTGAATCAAACACAGCTTCGTAAATGCCTGGATCGCGTTGTTGAGTCATGCGTCAACAATGTCGGTGTTGACCTGAACATGGCCAGCGTTCCGCTGCTTTCAGCAGTTGCCGGAATCGGTCCGAAACTCGCGGAAAACATCGTTGAATACCGTAATACTAACGGACGATTTACCAATCGCAAGCAATTGACACTGGTTCCCAAGCTTGGCAAAAAAGCGTTTGAACAAGCCGCAGGCTTCCTCCGCATTCGCGGCGGAGACGAGCCGCTGGATAACTCGGCGGTGCATCCGGAAAGCTATCCAATCGTCAGTCGCATGGCCAAGAAGCTGGGAGCCGACACGAAGTCGCTAGTTGGCAACGCAACGCTAAGCCAGAAGCTGATGCCCGCTGATTTTGTTGACGGGCAATTCGGCATTCCAACGATTGTCGACATTATCGCAGAACTCGCCAAACCTGGCCGCGACCCGCGCAGCGAATTTCGCGCTGTCAAATTTGACGAGACGGTCAACTGCATGGAGGATCTAAAGCCGAATATGGTTTTAGAAGGAGTGATCACCAACGTGACTCACTTTGGTGCTTTCATCGATCTTGGAGTACACCAAGATGCGCTGATCCATATTTCGCAACTGGCCGATACTTTCGTCAAAGATCCCAACGAGGTCGTCGCGGTCGGCGACGTTGTCAAAGTGAAAGTGATCGAAATCGATATCGCACGGAAGCGGGTCGCTGTCACGCGAAAATTTTAACTGGTTAACTTGTGGGATAGGCTTCCAGCCTGTCGCATTGAAAATGACAGGCGGGAATCCTATCCCACGAATGTTTCGATTGACGCGATTGTGCCGTTTTGGACGTATGCCAATCTGCAAAATTTGCGCAGTCGGCAAGATTCACCTGGATCAGTCAACCATCCCAGCGCATATCTCCTGGCCGGATTTGGTCTTAACCTTTCCAAGGAAGTTGCCACGATGCCTACCGAACGCCCCGCCACAGACCGTAAAGCTCTCACCATCAACCTCGACCCGCGACGCTACGGCTCCTTCGCCGAAATTGGTGCCGGACAGGAAGTCGTCCGTTGGTTCTTCCGTGTCGGTGCCGCAGCCGGAACGATTGCGAAGAGCATGTCGGCTTACGATATGTCAGTGAGCGATGCGATTTATGGCACCTGTGAGCGTTACGTATGTCGTGCGCGATTGGAATCGATGCTTGATCACGAACACGCATTGAACCTTGAGCGATTGCGTGATAGTCGTGGAGATTCAACGGCATTCTTTGTCTTTGCAGACACTGTATCGGCGAGAAATTTCACTGGCACGAATGATTGCCACGGTTGGATGGGCGTTCGCTTTCAGGCGCATCCTCGAGACCAGGATAGCCAAATCATCATTCATGTGCGGATGCTGGATACCGAAAATTCGCTTCAGCAAGAGGCGCTTGGAATCATTGGCGTCAACCTGCTTTACGGTGCATTCTTTCATCATCATGAACCCGATGTGTTGATCGAATCGCTACTGGACGGATTGAGTATTCGCCGCATTGAAATCGACATGATCGAGTTTTCGGGAATCGCGTTCCGGAATGTGGACAATCGTGTGATGAGCTTGCGGTTGGTCCAATTGGGGCTAAGCAATGCAGCCATGTTTTCGGCCAAAGGCGAGGTTCTGCAACCAGCCGAAGTGCTCTACAAAAAACCAATCCTAGTGGAGCGGGGTAGCTTTAGACCCGTGACAAACGTCAACGTCGACATGCTCCGAGCAGCGCACGAAAAATTCTCCCGAGAACCTGGTGTGGAAGCGGACGAAGTGGTTTCTCTCGCCGAGATAACCATGCATAATCTTACGTCCAATGGCAACATTGACCTGCGAGATTTCCTGGCGCGAGCGGACGTTCTGGCTGCCTGCGGCATGACAGTATTGATTTCAGATTATTTCGAATACTATCGGCTCGCCGCCTATTTGGCTCGCTACACGAAGAAGCGAATCGGCATCACCATGGGTGCAGGAAGCGTTGATCTCCTGTTCAACGAAAAGTTCTATGACGCCCTTGATGGTGGCATCCTAGAATCGTTCGGTCGCTTGTTTAAGAACGACTTAAAGCTCTATGTTTACCCACTTTTGGATCGCACCACTGGTGAATTGACAACAGTCAACAACCTGCAGGTTGCACCAGCGCTGCGTAATCTCTACCAGCACCTTGTCGAAAAAGGCTGTATCCAACACCTCGACAATTACAATGCCGATTATCTATCGACATTTTCTCGAGAGGTGCTGCGGCAGATTCAAGCGGGTGAAACCGGTTGGACCGAACATGTGCCGCACGAAGTTACCGAAGTGATTCAGCGCAAAAACTACTTTGGCTATCGACGTCCGGCAGCACCCAAAGGCGAATCGCCAATGCTACCAACAAGCAGCCTCCATTCGGCACCGCTTACTACGCTGCCCACGATGCAAGTCTAAGTAAGCACTCTTGCATAAGTTTTCGCACATTACTCGTTAAACCGCGTGCCCATCGGGCCGCGTGTTTTGAGGCAAACGCGCGGGGCGATGCCCACGC
>JAYVSE010000236.1:0-35590 GCA_043775635.1 Planctomycetaceae bacterium
TTTCGAAACGGCACCGGACGGCTAGCGGGCCGTTGATTTAGTTGTGTTTTGAATTTTAGCGTGCAAATCATAACCCGAATGCGTAAGCGAGGGATCGCAATTATCCCTCGCTTACGCAGCGGGTTACTAAATCAACAGCCCGCTCGCGCCGTTCCGCTACTTAACTCCACGCCATTCAGGGAATTCTAAAAATCCCCCGAGGCCATCCCCGCCTCGGGATTTTTTATTTTTTATTGGTGTTTCTCTCACCATCGTCAACGTTTTCATGAATACAAATAATACAACGCCTCGCAAAATCGAGATCTACGACACCACGCTGCGTGACGGTAGTCAAGGTGAAGGCATCAGTTTTTCGCTTCAAGACAAACTCAACATTGCGCAGCGGCTTGCCGAGATCGGAGTCGACTTTATTGAAGGTGGCTATCCACTTTCCAATGAGAAAGACGTCGCTTTCTTTGAGCGAGTTCGATCGCTGAATCTGGGAGCAAGCCAGGTCTGCGCGTTTGGCATGACTCGCCGTCGTTCGATGAAGGCCCAAGACGATCCGGGAATGAAGGCGCTCGTCGCCGCAAAAACACCAGCATACACACTGGTTGGTAAGACTTGGGATTTTCATGTGATCGAAGTGCTCAACGCGTCGCTCGATGAGAACTTGGCCATGATTGGCGAAAGCGGCGAATTTCTTGCTCGTCACGGTCGCCTGATCTATGACGCAGAACATTTTTTTGATGGCTGGAAAGCGAACCCGGAATACGCAGCTAAGACGCTTCGCGCGGCCGCTGCGGGAGGCGCAAGCCATCTTGTTCTCTGTGACACCAACGGCGGAAGTCTGCCTGAAGAGGTTGCTGCGCTCGTCGCTGCGGCGCGAGCTGCGGTTGCGGATTACCAGGTGACGATCGGTATTCATTGCCATAACGATAGCGATCTAGCAGTCGCCAATTCACTTGCTGCCGTCGACGCGGGAGCCGACCAGGTGCAAGGCACCATCAATGGCATTGGCGAACGCTGCGGGAACGTCGATCTGATCTCGATCATCGCCAATCTCGGCATCAAGAAAAAAGGCTTTTCAGTACTCGGCGGACGTTCACTCGAGTCGCTGACGGAGCTGAGTCGTTTTGTTTACGAAACGGCAAATCTGCAGTGGCGCAGCAACCAACCGTTTGTCGGACAAAGCGCGTTTGCACACAAAGGTGGGATGCACGTTCATGCGATCAATAAATCGGCGAGCACGTACGAACATATTGACCCCGCAACGGTCGGTAACGAGCGCCGAATTCTGGTCAGTGAGTTGAGCGGACGAAGCAATATTGTGGCGATGACCGCAAAGCATGACCTGGCAAATCACCGCGACTTGATGGACAAGATCTTGGCCGAAGTTGTGAAATTAGAGAATCGTGGTTACCAATTTGAATCCGCTGGCGCTTCGTTTGACTTATTGGTGCGCAAGATTGCCGGTTCCTTCAAGGCCCACTTTAAGCCGATCAAGTATCGAGTTGTCGCGGGTGATCGTAATGCTGACGGTCACAATGTCTTTGCCGAAGCGATCATTAAACTGATGATCGGCGACAAACTGTGGTTTGATGCAGCCGAGGGCCATGGCCCCGTCAATGCGCTGGATGCAGCGCTACGTAAGGCACTGGAAAGCACGTATCCAACACTCGCTGACATGCGTCTTGTCGATTACAAGGTGCGCGTTGTCGATTCCGGAGCCGGGACGGCGGCGACGACACGTGTGAATATTGAAAGCACAGACAAGAATGAAACGTGGGGCACGATTGGTGTCAGCGAAAATGTGATCGAAGCAAGCTGGCAAGCGCTTGTCGATGCCGTCGAATACAAATTGCACAAGGACGAAGTTTTATAAACCATGGCAACACCATTGACTGAACCATTGCTCACGGAAGCAGATATCCCTAATCGATTCGACTTCTCAACGGCAGCGGCGAAAATCATCGCCAGGTGGGACGAAGCAAGATGTGGGCACGCGAGTGTTAATCCTGATCGCAAGCCATTCACGATCGTCATTCCACCGCCCAATGTGACCGGTGCATTGCATCTTGGGCACGGCCTCAATAACACACTGCAAGACATCTTGATTCGTATGCGACGAATGCAAGGTTTCGAAGCGCTATGGATGCCTGGCACTGATCATGCGGGGATTGCAACTCAAGCGGTTGTCGAACGTCGTTTGAAGGAACAAGAAAATAAAACTCGCCACGATCTCGGACGCGAAGCGCTGGTGGCTCGCATTTGGAAGTGGAAACAACAATACGAAGCTCGGATTCTTGGGCAGCTCAAACGCATGGGTTGCAGTTGCGATTGGGAACGCACGCGGTTCACGCTTGATGATCGCTGCGCAGCGGCTGTTCGTGCGACGTTTTATGATCTGTTTGCACAGCGTTTGATTTATCGTGGCAAACGCTTGGTCAACTGGGATACGTTTCTTCAAACCGCCGTTAGCGATGACGAAGTCTTCAATGAAACCACGCAAGGTCATTTTTGGCACTTGCGTTATAAGGTCATCGATCCAAAACCAGGTGAACCAACCGAGGTGGAAATTGCCACCACGCGTCCTGAAACGATGCTAGGTGATACTGCCGTTGCGGTTCATCCCGATCCGGCCGGAGCGCTCCATCGCATTGAAAAAGAGTTGCGTTTAAAACTCGCAGAGGCGTCGGAAAAGGACCGAGAAATGATTCAAGTTCAGCTTGATGATTTGGCAAATCGTCGCGAAAACATGTTGCCCATGCTCGTCCGTTTGCGTGATATGGCGCTGGACGGCCGCTGTGTGATGTTGCCGTTAATGAACCGCGCGATTCCACTTGTCGCCGACGTCTGGGCCAAGCCAGAACTGGGCAGCGGTTGTGTTAAGATCACGCCTGCCCACGATCCCAATGACTACGATGTGGCGCGACGATGTGGTTTGCCGATGATCAACATTCTTCGTACTGACGGCACGCTCAACAGCGAAGCGGGACCTTATCAAGGTGCCACGATTATGGTGGCTCGACAACGCGTCGTTGCTGACATGGAACAGCTTGGACTCGTCGGTGAAATAGAAGATCGCGAGATCGAATTGCCGCACAGCGATCGCAGCAAGGCACCGATCGAACCGTTATTGGCGGACCAATGGTTTGTCAAAATGGACTCGTTGGCACAGTCCGCAATGGATGCGGTAACGAATGAATCGGTCAAGATATTTCCGATCCGCTATCGCAAGGGTTACCTTGATTGGCTCGGTGAGAAGCGTGATTGGCCCGTCAGTCGCCAGTTGTGGTGGGGACACCAGATTCCGATTTGGTCAAGCGAGAAGCTCAATAGCGGCGAAGCGCAGTCGCTGGCTAGTCGCGTGGATGCTGTTTCCACTTCGAAAGATTCATTGACTCATCAAATCGATCAGGATGAGAACGGGGACAGCCAACTATTTGTTTGTTTGCGCCGTGAAGATGCGATACTTGAAGCTGCGGTCGAATCGCTCGGCTTTACTCGCGACCCGGACGTTCTCGACACATGGTTCTCATCTGCGTTATGGCCTCACAGCACATTGGGATGGCCCGACAAGACGGAGGAACTGGACTACTTTTATCCAACCAGCACACTGATCACATCCCGCGACATTATCACCTTGTGGGTCGCGCGAATGGTGCTGATGGGATTAAACAACACGGGCAAGGTTCCGTTCAGCGAAGTGTTCATCCATCCCAAAATCCTTGACGGTTTGGGTGAAACGATGAGTAAGTCGAAGGGCAATGGTGTCGACCCAATCGACATCATCGACAAATTTGGACCTGACGCGTTGAGATTCGGACTTACGTGGCTTGCGACAGAGACTCAAGACGTTCGCATGCCGGTGCAGTACGAGTGCCCGCATTGTGAAAAATTGATCGATCAGACAAAGAAGAATCGAAGTTTGCCACGCGTTCACTGCTCGCATTGCAACGGCGATTTCTCGACACAGTGGGCGGAGTCTGCGGAGGACACCGCGTTGCCACGAGGTGCCATTGTCAGCGAGCGATTTGAGACCGCACGGAACTTCGTCAACAAACTTTGGAATGCCGCGAGATTCACATTGCTGAATCTCGATGATTATGAACCCGTTGCAATCAATCGCGCGACGCTACCGCTGGAAGATCGTTGGTTGTTAAGCCGATTGGCAACGGTGACAAACGATGTGACAGAGGCGATCGACCATTATCGATACGCGGAAGCAGCGCGATCGCTTTACGATTTTGCCTGGGATGAGTTTTGCAGCTTATATGTTGAGATGGCAAAGGCAAGACTTTCGGATCCGGCTCAGCGTGCGCAGACTCAGACGATCGTGGCTCACGGACTAGATACCCTACTGCGTCTGCTGCATCCGATCATGCCTTTTGTGACGGAAGAAATTTGGGAGCATCTCGGCAAGGCGGCACCGATGCGTGGGCTTGAAAACCAGGTGCCTGCTGGCACGTTTGTTATGCTCGCTCCATGGCCAAGCGTTGATCCACGCGATTGTGGCGACAAGTCGATTGAACGTCAGTTTTCTGTGTTCCGCGAAGTGCTCGGTGCGATTCGGCAAATTCGTAGCAGCCAAAATGTACCGCCGCGTGAATCGATTCCCGTCTCGATTACATGTGATAAGGCGATCACAGATCTACTGACTCCGATGCGACCGCTGCTTGAATCGATCGCTAATGCAGAGTTGACGGCACTGGGACCGGAGGCAAAACCGTTTGAGCTCGATGCACCGTTGGCGCTTATGGCGCTAGGGATCAACGTGCATGTTGACTTGGCGAAGTTCATTGACGTCGAGGCTGAGCTAGCAAGGCTCGAACGTTTGCAGGGACAGCTTAGCAAGCAAATCGCTGTCAAGGAGCAGAAGCTATCGAACGAAAGTTTCGTTAGCCGCGCCCCTGCGCAAGTCGTTGCCACGGAACGTCAATCGCTGCAGGATCTCAAAGCTCAATTGGAAAAAGTTCTGCAAGACATCGAAATCTCTTTGCTGAGAAAAAATGCCCACTGACTCCATCATCACCATGAACACCAACCAATCACGGCTCAAAACCAAGCTCTCCATCTTCATGTTCCTCCAGTATTTCATTTGGGGATCATGGTATGTGAGCATGGGGGCCTACCTCGCCAATACGCTCAAATTTGAAGGCGCGCAAATCGGCCTCGCGTATGGCGCGTTCGCCATCGGCGCGATGATTTCGCCCTTCCTCGTCGGATTGATCGCCGACCGTTTTTTCGCTTCGGAAAAGCTGCTCGCAGTGCTGGGCGTCGCCGGCGGTGCGGTCATGTGCGTGCTGCCGCAGTTGCAGGATTTTTCCAGCTTCTATCCGGGGCTCATTGTTTACTGCGCGCTCTTCGTCCCCACGCTCGCGCTGGGGAACTCGCTGTCGCTGCACCACCTCGAAAACGCGAAGACCGACTTTCCCCGTGTGAAGATGCTCTCGGCCGTCGGATGGATCGCGGGCGTGGCGACGTTGAACCAGCTCCGCGGCGCGGAATCACCGATCCAGTTCTACCTCGCTGGTGGCGCGTCCATCGCGTTCGCCATCTTCGCACTCACGCTGCCGCACACGCCGCCGATGAAGACGGGCGAGAATGTGAGCCTCGGCGAAATCCTCGGCCTCGATGCGCTGGCGCTGCTGAAAAAACCGTCCTTTGCCATCTTCATCGCGTGCATGTTTCTCATCTGCGTCCCGCTGTATTTCTACTTCGTCAATCTCGGCATCTACCTCACCGAGTTGAAGTGGCAGGACATGCTGCTGAAGACTTCGCTGGCGCAGGTTTCGGACATGCTCTTCTTCCTGCTCCTCCCGCTGTTCCTGCGGCGGCTGGGCTATAAAGCGACGATCTTCATCGGCATCACGTGCTGGGTCCTTCGCTACTTCGCACTCTCTGCCAGCGTCGGTGCGGGCGCGGCGCAGTCGGCGCTCATCTTCAGCGCGATCCTGCTCCACGGTGCGTGCTACGAATTCCTTTTCATCGCCGGGCAGCTCTATGTGGACGACGAGGCAAACCCGCGAATCCGCGGCGCGGCGCAGGGCTTCATCGCCTTCATCCTGTGGGGCGTCGGCGCATTCGTTGGCACGTTGCTCGCGGGCAAAGTGCTCGCCGCCCACGTGCTCGCCACGCCGGTCAATGGCCTGTCGCACGACTGGGCAGCCATCTGGCGCGCCCCGGCCCTCGGCGCTGTCGGCGTATTGATTATCTTCCTCATCTTTTTCCGCGCGCCGCAGAACACAAAGTAGACGCTGCATGATTCGCTCCAAGCACCTAGTTGCCGCTCTTTTTTTCCGCCTCATCGCTCTTCTGCTTCTGCTATTGCTCGGCGGCTCCCGCGCGGATGCGGCTCCCGTCAATCTGGCGGCCGCGCCGGTGGATAGCTCCAGTTTTGCCGCTGAGTATGCGCCGGGACTGATGTTCGACGGCGATGACATCACGCGCTACGTGGGCACTGCCCCGACGGATTGGATTCGTGTGGATTTGGGGCAGGAATATTTCTTGAACCACGTCGAGATTCGCTTTACCCCGAGTTGTGCGACGGCCATGAGCATCAGCGTGCTGGGCACTGCTGGGGCGTGGGATAAAAATGAGCAGTACACCCCAGTCTGGAGCATCGGCCCGGTCAGCAGCGGCAGCTATTTGAGCAGCACGGACAACGGCAAGGACTACGCGGACCCTACGGTGTTGAACGTGAATTTTCGCACGCAGTCGGTCAGCGCGAATGTGAGCAACCATGCCGCTTTGCACAAAAACACAGTTACTCCCGCAGCCCGTCCGCGCGGCCGGTATTTGTTACTGCAAGGCAAGGAGGCCATGTGGGCCGGGGCGTTTTCGATTTATGAAATGAAAGTGGACGGCGATCCGGTTTCCCAAGTGCCGCTGGCTCGCACGGTGGTGCCGGTGATAAATGGTGCTCTGGATCGTGAAGGCGGCGGCTGGTGGGCATCCAAAGGGTTTGTCTGGAATGGCAGCACGGGCCACAACGCACCCGGTGCGCTGGTCTATGAAAAGACGACGACGGGCAGCTACACCTCGACCGGCTACAGCATGGACGCCACGACTTGCAAGCCGGGGTCGGCCTATGACTTTTCGATATGGGTGAAGAGCGACAAGTTGAGCAACCCACGCTCCAGCGTCATGGGCATCGAGTGCTACAACGCTCAAGGAAAGTTCACGTTTTCAAAATACATCAGCCTTGCGTCCGTCCCCGACTGGCAAAAGGTCAGCTCCGGTGCCTGCACCATTCCGCTGACCACGACGACCACGGTGTTAGTGCTGTTCCTAGGCGCGGATGTCACCGGCACGGCCACGATCGATGACTTTGCGCTCCATCTTTGCCCTCCGCTGTGGCAGGCGAATCTGCTCTTTCCCTACCAGGAACGGCTCGCCAATAGCGGCTCGACGCTGACCCTGTCCTCCGTCACGGATGGCGAGGTTGCCATGGGCACGCCGCCAATGGGGGCACTGTCACTCCGCACCAGCCTGATTGGTGGCGATGGGTTGGTCAAACATACCGTCACCGGCCCGATTAACAACGAACGCGCCACGATCACGCTGCCCGGAGGCCTGGCCGCCGACATCGGGGCCAGCCTGCGTGTGGAACTCATCGAGGCGACCAATGGTTGGCGATTGCAGGAAACTACCTTCCCGGTAAGGATCGTTGCTCCTGAGACCGTCATCCCAACCAATGGTGTCTGGCTGGATGCTGCGGGCCGCACGGTGATCAATGGCACGCCATTTCTGCCTCTGGTGATCTATGGCAGTTGGTCCTGCTGGGCTGAAGGCGCGGTCTTACCCACCGCCGACCTGGACTTAATCGAAGACAGTCCTTTTAACACCATTTTGCCTTATGACTCCGCCTACTTGCGCCTGCCCGGCAGCACGCTGACGGGAATTCCCAGATTGCGGGAGGTATTGGACGAGTTGCAGCGTCGCCATCTCAAGCTCCTATTCGCCATCGGTCCGCGCAGGCCCACCTGGGAAGGGATCAGTGGCGAGAGCGCCATTATTACGGCCATAGTCATTGGCATCAAAGACCACCCGGCCTTGCTCGGCTATTACCTAGCCGACGAGCCGCAAGCCGCCGCAGATGCCTCCGTCGCGGCCAACCGCTCGCTTATTACGGCCCTCGATCCCAGTCATCCGGTGGTCAACGTTTATGAGGACATCTATTCTGACAGCCGCCCGCGTATTTCACGCCGCCCTAAGATCGGCGATGTCGCCATGGTCGATCCCTACCCGATTGGCGATGCCAGCGTGCAGGACATGGGCATGGTGGATTTGGCCATGAAAGAGCTAAGGCGCGGCTATGGCACAGCCGCCGGAGCTTCCGGCTGGTTCACCGTGCAAGCCCATAATCTTGGACTCTATTATCCGGGCAAGTTGCGCTCGCCCACCGAGGAAGAGATGCGATCTATGATGTTGCGCGCGGTCAATTATGGGGCGAAAGGGTTTGCTACCTACGCCTTCTTCGATCTTCGGCGTGATCCCACAGCAAGCTTTGCGGACCGCTGGCAGGCATTGAAAAACGCCGTGCAACCGATCAAGGAACTGGCCCCGTTCATCCTGTCCGCCACCGCTCCAGTCACTATCGCCAGCTCCCATCCCGCAGTGCTCGCCACTAAGCTCACCGACGCCACCGGCGCCGCTCGCGTCGTCGTCACGGGGAAAGGTCCTGGCCCCATCGCGGCAGACCTCATGCTCCCCAATCCGGCATTCACCTCCGCCTACGGCAGACTGACGATCAGCGGCGGGCAATGGCGCTATGCAGGCGCGGACATCACCTCCGACGTGCTCATCCCGGCCACCCAATGACGAAGGTCTACATTCTTATCCTCCGACTGAAAGACACTCGGCAACTACTGCAACTCAAAATCAAATGGTGCGTTTTTTCCAGCCTGCACTTGAATCGTGAGGCCGCTGGTTTGGCTGTTGGTGTATTTTTCGGGAATGGCGGGGCCGGGTGGAATCGGAGGCGGGGAAGTAACGGGAGCGACGAGTGGGCTTTCGCCCGTGCCAATGGTATTGGAGGTGATCGCCACGCGATAAGCACCGGCGGGCAAACCGGCTTTGTCGTAGGTGATGGCGTGATAGGTGCCGTCGGGCATTAGCGGGGCAAACACGGCGATGCCCCGCTGCGCGTCTTCAAAGACAACCGAGCCGTGTGGAATCGGCTGGCCGCCCAAGGTTACCTTCCCCCGCACATAACCCACATCGCTCGGAGCACAGCCAACGAGCATAATACAAAGCGGCACGCAGAGACACGCGTTAGCGAGCCACGGCCTCGAACGCGATGCACATGAGCGCGAGAATTTTGAATGGGAGTTCACAGGCTGCGGCTGCGGCTAGTTAGCGGAGGTGACATTGCCGTCGTCGCAGTTGACGAGGTTGAACAGGGTTTGCAAATCGAGGCCTTCCGTGAGGTATCGCACGGAACCATCGGTTAGCAGCGCATACGCTCCGCCAGGATGGGCCGATTGTATCGGGCGATTGCATCCGTAATACGTTTCACCCACGCCGGCCAAATTCCAAGCTTTGGTGTTAATGGGATAGCGCACGGTGGTGGTGTTGAACCAGCGGTCGTCGCTCGTGTAAGCCATGGGCACCGTGCCCATGGTGAACGAATGCCAGTAATCGCTGCGACATTCAATCTGGTTACGGGAGGTGTCGCGGCAGAAATCGGATTGTTCGGCGAGCAGAATCGTGTTCGAGGTGCCATCGGTCACCGAACGGAAATTATTGAAGACATGCGGCACAAGCACACCGCCGCGGGATTGAATGCCGCGGGCGTTATGTAGGCCGCCGTTAGATTTATTCACGGCGGTGGAATGATCGATAGCGCCCGTGGTGGCGGTGTACATGGGGGATTGGGCGCCATTGGCGGGCACGGTTGGTCCGACTAATCCCATGAGCGGCAAGGGAGAAGAGGGGCACGCCAAAACAGGAATCACATTGCCGGAAACTAATCGCCCGTTATTTTCGTTGTAGCTTGTGTAAATGAGGCCAACACTGGGATTGCCCACCATATCGAACTTCTCGTAGAGGCTTCCTTGTTCGATAAAAGGAAGAATCGCAACTGCCCAGGAATGGCCCCACACCCAGCCTGATGCTTGTTGATGCGAGCGGCAGCCCGACGGGAAATTCTTGTTGGTATTGTGATAATTATGGAGCGCCAGCCCAAGTTGCTTAAGATTGTTCGAGCATTGCGTGCGGCGGGCGGCTTCCCGCGCCGCCTGCACCGCAGGCAGCAGGAGCGAAACAAGAATCCCGATAATCGCAATCACCACCAGCAGTTCCACCACTGTGAAGCCGGGCGATAGTCGTCGCCGATATATTCGCGAAATACCCATGACCAGCTTTCGTTAGGGAAGACGACGCATCAGACTACCCTAAGCTACGCTACGGCGGAACACAAGAATGGAGAGTAAGAATTTGTTGTTGCAGGTCATCACGCTTGATTTTGCAAATGCCATTTTGTTGTTGTTGGCTGTCCATCACCGACCCCGGGGCTGGAGCGGCTGCTGTTTGCCAGCGACCATCCGTGGGTAGAACCGCAAGTCATCCTCGACGCGATTGCGGGCGCGAAACTGCCCGCCGAGAATGTGGAGAGGATTTTTTCCAGTAACGCTCGTCGTCTGTTTTCGCTCTAATAAGTCCTCGCTACAGCGGAGTTTGCGGGGCCATCCATCGAAAACCAATCCACATGAACAAGATCATTCATCGCAGCGTTTCCTTCTTATTCGTCCTGCCTTTTTGAGGTGCTACGGCGTTCGGCGCAACGCCCCGTTTGAAAGTCAGTGACATGGTCTTCACCATGGGCATCGACAACAACGCGCTTCGAGGCAGCCAAATTCCAGCTTCAAAAACTCGATGCCACACATTCAAATTTTTGCACGGAGGCAACCAAGAACGTTAGACTCGATTGACAAAAAATGTTAGACTCAATTGACAAAAAAAGAATTAAATATGAAATCGCTCCTCGCCATGCTCGTCGCGTTCGCTTCCACCCTTACCGCCGCGGCGGACGAACCGAGACCGCTCACACTGCATCCCGACAATCCGCATTATTTTTTGTTCCACCAACAGCCAACGTTACTCATTACATCTGCGGAGCATTACGGTGCGGTGCTCAATCTCGATTTCGACTACACCAAGTATCTTGACACGCTTGCGGCAGACGGATTGAATTTCACACGCATTTTCAGCGGTGCTTACGTTGAACATGCAACCGCTTTCAACATTGCCAAGAATACGCTCGCACCGTCGGGATGTCGCTTTATCGCTCCCTGGTTGCGTAGTGATCAGCCGGGCCAACCGAGCCGAGGAAACAAGTTCGATCTCAATAAATGGGACGCCGCTTACTTCGCCAGGCTCAAGGACTTCGTCGTACAAGCCAACCAACGCGGCATTGTCGTGGAGTTCACCTTCTTCTGCCCCATGTATGAAGAAGCTCAGTGGAAACTCAGTCCCATGAACGCTGCCAACAACGTGAATGGGCTTGGATCAATCGGTCCGCACGAGGTTTACACGCTCGATAAAAACGGTGGCTTGCTTGCGATGCAAGAGTCGCTCGTACGAAAGGTAGTTCGGGAACTGCGAGACTCGCAGAACCTATGCTATGAGATTTGCAATGAGCCGTACTTTGGCGGCGTGACGATGGAGTGGCAGCACCACGTCGCGGACATCATCGTTGCCACCGAGAAAGATTTTCCGCACCAGCATCTCATCTCGCAAAACATCGCCAACGGTTCGCAAAAGATCGCGAAGCCGCATCCGGCGGTCTCGATCTTTAACTTTCATTACGCCAACCCTCCCACCACTGTAGAGATCAATTATGAACTTAACAAAGTCATTGGCGATGACGAAACCGGCTTCAAAGGGACGGGCGACGATCATTATCGCCTGGAGGCATGGGAGTTTATTCTTGCGGGTGGTGGTCTCTACAACAATCTCGATTACTCCTTCGCCGTTGGGCATGAAGACGGCACCTTTCAATATCCTCCTAAGCAGCCTGGTGGTGGCAATGCCGGCTTTCGGAAGCAAATGAAATTTCTTAAGGATTTCATATACGGCTTTAAATTTGTAAATATGAAACCTGCTCGCGACCTGATTCACGAAAACTTGCCGGGGGATGCGAAGTGCCAACTGTTAGCAGAACCGGGCCAACAGTATGCCGTATATTTCAAGCATGCGGCGACGTTTGAATTCACTATCGAGCTTCCGGCAGCAAGTTATCACGTGGGATGGTTCGATGTCGTCAACGGTCGAGAAGTGGCCTCGCTTAAGCTAATTCATTCCGGGGGAGTGGCAAAATTTCAAGTTCCAGCGGAGCTATCTGAGTGTTCGCTCAAGCTCATGCGTTACTCCATCGACGGGGTTTTTGACGGTGTGGCTGAATGATTTTGAAAGCCGACAAGTCGTTGAGAAAAAAGAGATGATGCCGTGGATTCGTTTCCGTTGGAGAGTCGCCGGTGTTTGGGCGTTGCAGTGGTTTGCTGGCGTAGGACTCGCGGATGAACGTGCGGGACGGGAATTCTTCGAGGCGAAGATTCGACCGGTGCTGGTCCAGCAGTGCTATGCGTGTCACTCAGTCGACGCGGCGAAGGCAGGGAAGCTGAAGGGGGACTTGCAACTCGATACGCGCGACGGTGTGTTGATGGGAGGCGAGTCGGGAGCGATTGTCGTCTCGGGCAGACCGACCGAGAGTTTGCTGATTCAATCACTCAAGCATGTTAGTGATGCTCCCCAGATGCCGCCCAATGAGAAGCTGGCGGACTCAGTCATCGCCGATTTTGACGAGTGGATTCGGCTCGGCCTGCCGGACACTCGTGACGGTTCGGCGGTCGCGGTGACGCGCGGGATGAGTCTTGACGAAGGGCGGCGTTGGTGGTCGATGATTCCGCCGAAGCGATCCGAGCCACCGACGGTGAAGAACGATCGTTGGCCGCGCGGGGATGTAGATCGGTTTGTCCTCTCGAAGTTGGAGGAAAATCAGCTCGTACCGGTTGGCGATGCGGATCGGGCGACGCTGATTCGCCGAGTCTATGTCGATCTGACCGGGTTGCCTCCCGCTCCGGACAAGGTCGAGACGTTTTTGAACGACTCCTCCGACGAGGCCTTCACGAAGGTCGTGGATGAGTTGCTCGCGTCGCCTCGATTCGGTGAGCGGTGGGGGCGGCATTGGCTCGACGTAGCGCGGTATGCCGACAGCAATGGGCGCGATCGCAATGTGCTTTGGTATCACGCTTGGCGGTATCGCGGTTACGTCATCGCCTCGTTCAGCGCGGACAAGCCGTTCGATCAGTTCGTGCGTGAGCAGGTTGCGGGGGACTTGTTGTCGGAGAATGCGAGTGATGGGAATGACTCGCTTACAGGGCGCGATGAGCAGCGGATCGCGACCGGCTTCTTGGCACTCGGTCCGAAGGCGTTCGAGGAATTGAAGCCGGAGATTTTTCGCATGGACGTGATCGACGAGCAGATCGAGGTCATTGGCCGCTCAATCCTTGGTTTGTCGATCGGCTGCGCGAGATGTCACGACCATAAGTTCGATCCGATCCCGACTCGCGATTACTACGCGATGGCCGGGATCTTGCTGAGCACTCAATCGCTGTACGGGCACGGGCCGCGAGGTATCAAGGCGACGCTGCACAATCACACGGACTTGATCGCCGTCGGACCGGAGGCCGAATCGCTTGGGCCCAGCGGGCTGGCGTACTTCGAGAAGCTCAACGAGTTGAACCTCGCGCAGAACACGTCGCGATCGCTGCGATACGACGTCGTGCGGCGACTGGCAGATGCTCAGAATCAAATCAAGTTGGGTGGTGCCGACACGATTAAGTTGCAAGCGGACATCGACCGCATGGAAACAGAGATCAAAGACTGGGACGTCAATGTCAAAGCGGCCGAGGCGGCGTTTCAAGCGGCGATGGACGCTCAGCCGCCGCAACCGGGCTGGGCGATGGGGGCTCGCGACCGCGAGAATCCGGAAGACTGTCGCGTTCATATTCGTGGTCAGACAACGAATCTCGGCGACGTCACCCCGCGCGGCGTGTTGCAGGTCCTGCCGAACTGCACGACAACGATGCCCGATTCCCACAGTGGTCGGTTGGAGTTGGCGAATTGGCTAACCTCGCGCGATAACCCGCTGACGGCGCGCGTGTACGTCAATCGCGTTTGGCTGCATCTCTTCGGACGTGGACTCGTCTCGACGCCGGATGATTTCGGCGTGAATGGTTCGCGGCCGTCGCATCCGGAGTTGCTCGACGACCTCAGTGTGCGTTTCATGGAACAACGCTGGTCGGTCAAGACGCTGATCCGCGAACTCGTCCTGAGCCGCAGCTATCAACTGGCGAGCGATCCAAAGCCTATCGCTAAAGTCGTGAGACTTCAGAGCGTGAAACTCGAAGCCCCGAACTCTCACGAGTCCGGCTACTCGGCAATCAATACCGATCCCGAAAACATTTTTCACTGGCGGATGTCACCGCGACGATTGGAAGTCGAGAGCCTGCGCGATGCGGTGCTGACGGTCAGCGGCCAACTCGATCTGCGACCGCCGACGGTCGAGCAATCGTTTCTCGCCAAATGGCATCCGCATCGCGACGCCGAGTTCTTCAACTTCAGCCCACCGTTCAAACCGCACGAGATTGAGCATCCATACCGCAGCGTCTATCTGCCGGTCGTGCGCGGCGTCTTGCCGACAATGTTTCCGTTGTTCGACTTCGCGGCCCCTGATCGCCCGGTTGCTCAGCGAGACGAAAGTACGGTCCCGTCACAGGCATTGTTTCTGATGAACAACGCGTGGGTGATCGAGCAGTCGCAGTACACCGCGCGGCGTTTGTTTTCCGCGCCGAACCTCGACGATGCGGGCCGCATCCGTTGGTTGTTCCGCTTGTCGTTCGCTCGCCCGCCGACCGACGAGGAACTCGCCGCCGCCACCGATTATCTTGCCACCGATTATCTTGCCAGCAATGAGTTGCCGCTCGCCGATTCGAAACAACATCACGAAGATCGCTGGACCAGTTTCTGCCAAGTGATCTTCGCGTCGGCTGAGTTTCGAACCCTCCAGTAATATTGTCGGGCCGGATGCCGTTATCCCATTTTGTTCGTTCTAGGTTTGGTCCGATTTACATTTGCCTTGATCCCGAAAGGATTGGTTATGTCCGTATTCATTCCGCAGCACACATCGCGACGCGAGATGCTGAAAGGTCTCAGCTCCGGCTTCGGTTATGTCGCGTTCGGCTCACTGGCGGTTCAGGCGGCGAGCGACGAGACATCGGGGCCACTGTCACTCAAGCAGCCGCATTTTCAGGCGCGTGCCAAGCGAGTGATTTTTCTTTGCATGCGCGGTGGACCTTCGCATGTCGAGACGCGGGATCCAAAAACGAAACTCACTGCCGATCATGGGAAGCCGGGGCGATCGGGGACGGGAAAGCTGCTCGGTTCGCAGTGGAAGTTTTCGCAACGGGGCGAGAGCGGCATCGATGTCGTCGAGCTGCTGCCGGAGATCGGCAAGCACGCGGACAAGCTGTGTGTCCTGCGCGGCATGACGACCGACAACGAGAATCATCCGCAGGCGCTGGAGCAGCTCCACACCGGCAGCTTTCAATTCATCCGGCCCAGCATGGGAGCGTGGGCTGTCTATGGCCTGGGAACCGAGAATCAAAACCTGCCCGGCTTCATCAGCATCAATCCGCTAACGAATCTCGGCGGACTGCGGTACTACCAAAGTGCGTTTCTGCCGGCGGCTTACTCGGCGACAACGATCGGCGACTCGAACCGGCCGAGCAAGACCGCGACGGTCGGCGACCTGTCGAACAAGCGACTATCGGTGACGGCTCAACGGCAGCAGCTTGATCTGCTGCAACGTTTCAATCGCCGCACCACCGAGCAGACCGCTGATCCAAAAGTCGAAGGGATGATCCAAGCCTTCGAGCTGGCGTTTCGAATGCAGTCCGAGATGCCGCGCGTGATGGACCTTTCCGGCGAGACCAAAGAAACGCTCGCGATGTACGGAGCCGATGGCGGACCAACCGAGACGTTCGGTGCTCAATGCTTGCTGGCTCGGCGATTCGCAGAAGCCGGTGTGCGATTCATCGAAGTTACGCACACCGACTGGGATCATCACGGCTTCTTGAGCTCGCTGATGCCACAGAGCTGCCGCGAAATCGACAAGCCCATCGCCGGTCTGCTCGCCGATCTCGCTCAGCGCGGATTGCTAGAGGACACGCTCGTCGTCTGGGGCGGCGAGTTCGGTCGCACGCCGGATGATCCGACGCAAGATGGCCGAGGACACAACCACAAAGGTTTCTCGATGTTCCTCGCCGGCGGCGGCACGAAGTCTGGCCACATTCATGGTGAGACCGACGAATACGGCTACGAAGCCATCAGCGGCAAAGTCCATATCCACGACCTGCACGCCACGATGCTGCACCTACTGGGCCTCGATCACGAACGCCTGACCTACCGTCACGGCGGCCGCGACTACCGCTTGACCGACGTGCATGGGCGAGTGGTCTCGGAAGTCATGGCGTAATTGCGGCGGCGGCGAAGCGATCGCTCCTGCTGTGACACGAGTCGCCTGACGGCCTGCTGCACCTTCTTACGCCAGCTACAGGGTGCAGGCTGTTGAACCGGCACGTCGGGTTCAATACCGATTCGTGTCCGCGTTGTTTATCTTTGGCAACATAATTGTTTGATTGGAATTGAATTGCGACTGGTGGTTTTGTCGGAAGCGCAGAGGCGTTGTGCCGGTAAACTTTTTGAAACGCTTCACGAATGCGCTGTGATCGTAGAAGCCACAATCGAGCGCAATTTGTGTGATGCTCGCATCGCTATGTTTGAGTGATTCCATCGCTTGGAACATTCGCACCTGTTCTACAAAAGCATATGCCGTCATGTTCAATCGCTGTTTGAACACACGCATGAAATGGCTCTCGGACATACCGCACAGGCTAGACATATCACTGATCGTGATCGGTTCAGAATAGTGCCGTGTGACATGGTCGATCGCGGGAATCAAACGATTCAGTTCGGCCTGCTTCCCCATGATGTGATCGTAAGGTTCGTTTAGAGTTACGAGGCCAATCACTTCGCCGCCGCGACCGCGAACCGGATATTTACTGGAAAAAGACCATAGCGGGGACTGTGAGAAGAAGCATGTCAGATGCACTTCGTTCATGAGCGGCTTGCCATGATTGAAAACGAGCAAGTCGTTCTGGCGAAAGCTCTCGGCAATCATCTTCGGGAATAAATCAAAGTCCGTCTTGCCGATCACGTCTTCCGCCAGCTTTTGATGGATGGCTTCGCGCAACATAGTACTCATGTAGATATAGCGAGAGTCGAGATCCTTGACCATGAACATCGCCCCCCGTAGCCGCTCGAGGACGTCGAGGATCTGCGAAAAATCACTAATCTGCTGAAAAAAGCCACTCTGAACTCGTGAAAAATCCGAAATTGCCACATTTCCTCCGCAAAAACGACAGAACTCACCATGATAGGATATTACCATTATTTGGCGACAATGCCATAGCGGGGCGAGTCGCGGAAGACCAAACTAGACACATCAATTAATCCGCTGTTAACAAAAGCCAGAATAAGCAAAGCATGTTGCCGTTCGTTCGATTCATACTCGCCCATTTGACGATCTGTTTACTTGCCGCAGTCACCGCTGCCGCCGAGACAGAGATGCTCGTCTTGATGCACAATCCAGGGAGAGTAGAACGTTACGACCTTGAAACGGGCAAACATCTCGGCACGCTGCTCAGTGGGCTACCACCGTCGAATGTCATCTTGCCTGATATTCAGGGACGGCTGCTGATTTCGACAGGTCTTCCCGGCGGAAACGGATCGGTCCTGCGTTTTGATCCGCGCGGGGATGGCAGCATGGTGACACTGCTAGATATTCCCGAAGGTTACGGAGGGCGGTTGTTTCGCGCAACCGGAATGACTTGGAATGCCGGCGATCTGTTGGTGGCCAGCCAGGGCGATGGCAAGGTCAAACGCTATGCCTATCCATCGGGCGAATGGAAAGCGGATATCGCTCTGGCGTCTCCCGGCGGGATGACTCAAATTGCGATGCACGACGACCGGTTGTATGTGACCGATTTTGTCGCGCAGTCACTACGCCGAGCGCCCCTACCATTGGACGGCGCGATGAGCGACGTCTGGGCGCAACATTCGGCGCAGGCTCCCTGGGGATTGGTGTTTGGCTCCGCGGGCCATGCGTTCTGGAGCACGTCGGCGAACCGAATCCTGCGATCCCATGGTAACGAGACAATCGAATGGGCGGGAGCGAGCGGCGAGCTCAATACGCCAGTGGGAATTGCAATCGGTCCTGACGGATTGCTGTATGCAGCTAGCCTGTCTGGTAGCGTTACCGCCTGGAAAAGCGACGCGCCGACTCTGGGACCAGCCGTTCGCGTCCTGAGCGGTCCCGAGGTCCAGTCGCCAATCAGCATCGCGTTTGCAGGAAGGGCTCGGGACTCGGAATTCATTTATTCGCCGCAACTTGACGCAGAGCGAGCGTCCGCGAAACAGCTTGCGCATTTCGAAACCAACATTCGACCGCTATTGATCTCGCGTTGCATCGAATGTCATGGTGAGACCGCTCAGGAGGGCAATCTCCGTTTGGATTCTCGCCACGGTTGGGAAATAGGCGGTGAATCAGGTCGTGCAATCATGCCCGGAAAGCCGGATACCAGCCTGTTGATCAAGGCGGTGCAGTATGGGGACAAAGATTTGAAGATGCCGCCCGAGAATCCGTTGTCAGCGGAAGAAGTCTCGCTGCTGGTCGAGTGGGTGCGGCAGGGAGCGATGGACCCTCGGCTTGATGCGCGCGATGCGTCCGCACAGCCGGAGAGCAACGACTGGGCCGAGGAGTTTCAGAAGCGGCTCGATTGGTGGAGCCTCAAGCCGCTGGCCAATCCGGAACCACCGGTCGTGGTCGACGAGCGGTGGTCGCGAAGTGCGGTCGATCGCTTCATTCATGCCGGACTCAGCGCGATGGATTTACAACCCGCGCCGGTCGCTGAGCCCGACGTGTTGCTACGTCGATTGTCGTTCGTGCTGACGGGCTTGCCGCCGACATCGGCTCAGCGGGCGACGTTTCTGCAACAGTGGTCCGTCAACTCGACCACCGCCTATGAAGCGCTGGTCGAGGAACTGCTCGACTCGCCGCACTTCGGCGAACGCTTCGCTCGGCATTGGATGGACGCGGTGCGGTACACCGACACGTACGGCTACGAGTGGGACGTTCCCGCGAAGGGCGCCTTCGAGTACCGCGACTACCTCATTCGTGCGTTCAACGGTGATGTCGGCTTCGACACGTTTCTGCGCGAGCAACTGGCCGGTGATCTCGTGAATCCGCCGCGCGTGAATCCGGAGCTGGGGGTCAATGAGAGCATCATCGGCCCGATGTTTTATCACCTGGGCGAGCATCGCCACGGGACGAGCCTGGCCTACAACGGCGTGCATCAGGAGATGATCAACAACAAGATCGACGCCTTCTCGAAAGTCTTTCTCGCCACAACGGTGGCCTGTGCCAAGTGCCACAATCACAAACTGGAAGCCGTCTCGCAGCGGGATTACTACGCGCTGGGCGCGGTGTTCATGACGCCCCGCTGGGTCAGCCGGCCTGCGGATGCACCGGGCAAGAATGACGCCGCGATCACCCGGCTCAAAGAGCTGCGCCGACTCATTCGCGACGACGTGGCGAAGCAGTGGGCGGTCGTCGAACTCCCGCCGTTTGCTTGGCGAGCGCCGCTCGACGTGCCCGATGCGCCGCAGCCGACTCTCGATGACATCAGCTACCCGCTGGTCAAGCTGCTGAAAGCCGAGGGGAACATCGAGACGACCTGGACCGCACTGGCCAGCGAGTGGGCCGCCACACGAGCGGCTCGTGTGCAGGCGAACGCCGCCTTTGCGCAGCTCACGGATTTCTCACAGCCGCAGATCCCTGCGGGCTGGGTCGCCGATGGCGATGGCATGACACACGGTTGGGTTGATGATGCGACGCCGCTGATTGCGCTAGAAGGCGAGGCGGTCGTCGCGAGGTTGCTCCCTCGCGGCTACCACACGCATGCGCTCTCTTCCAAGCTGCCCGGCGCATTGCGTATGCCGCCGCAACACTTGGTCCCGCACCAGTTCGTCAGCTTGCAACTGGCGGGTGGGGAGTTCGGCGGCTACTTGCAGATGGATGAGAATTCGATTCTGCACGAAGGGGTGGGCATCCTGAATCAAGTCCAGCCCACGTGGCGCAGCTTCGGCGATACCGCTATGAAGGGAGGTGTCACGAAGGTCACGATCGATTTCGTCACGTCGTCGCTCAACCCCAATTTCCCGGCTCGCGTCGGGATCGTGCCGGGTCTGGCCAACACGGATCTCGGCTACGACAAACGGAGTTGGCTGAGCATCACGGGGATCGTAACGCACGACGCCGGGGGAACTCCGCAGGACACGCTGGATTCCTTCGCGTCTCTCTATGGCGGCCCGGCCCCCGGGACACTCGACGAAGCGAACGGGCGGATCACGGCTTGGTTTTCTGCCGCCGTCGGGCGCTGGTGTGTTGGTCCGTCGCAGCCCGGCGACCGACAACTTATCGACTGGCTCCTCACACACAAATTGCTGCCGAATCAAGCCAAGGTTGATAGTCCTCTCGACGCACTTTTGGCCGAGTATCGTCACGTCGAACAGCAGATCGCTTTCCCCCGCGCGGTGAACAGTATGGATGAACGCGAATCGGCGAAGTCTGGCCTCTATCTGAACGTGCGAGGCAACTTCGATGCATTAGGGGAACAGGTTCAGCCGGACTTTTTGCAGATGTTCGCAGGCCGCAACACGGTGGCGCAAAGCACCGGCAGCGGGCGAATGGAACTCGCTGAATCGCTGTTGCATCCGGAACATCCGCTGACCTCGCGAGTCTATGTGAACCGCGTCTGGCAATGGGTCTTCGGAACGGGACTCGTCACCACGCCGGATGACTTCGGGCGACTGGGCGACAAGCCGTCGCATCCAGAGTTGCTCGACTGGCTGGCTCGCGACTTCAGGCGTCAGGGCTGGTCCACCAAACAACTCGTTCGGGAACTGGTGCTCAGTGAGTCGTTCAAGCAGTCGGGTGTTGTCAGCGAGGCCGCCAGGCAAAGTGATCCGGCGAATCGGCGACTGCATCACTACCCGACTCAGCGTCTGGAGGCGGAGGCGATTCGCGATGCCATGCTCGCCGTCTCGGGTCGGTTGAACGCTAAGCTCTATGGTCGCTCCATCAATCCGTTGAGACCAACCGAAGACGGTGCCAAGCGACTGTTTTCTGGTCCTCTGGATGGTGACGGGCGACGATCGGTGTATCTGACGATGTCGATTATGGCACCCCCGCAGTTCCTGATGACCTTTGACCTGCCTGACCTACGACTCCCGAGCGGTCGGCGGAATATAACCAACGTGCCCACTCAGGCACTCCTGTTGTTGAACGATCCCCTCGTCGACTCGCTCGCTCGCCACTGGGCGGCAGGTCTCATCAAGGCACCTCACACGACTCCGGAGGAACGCCTCGAAAGCATGTTCATTACGGCTTTCGGTCGTACTCCGACGGAGTCTGAAAAAGTCAAATGGACGGCTTTGCTCCAGAGTGTAGCGACGCTGCCAGATGTCATGGCTGACGAAGCCGCATGGACTCAATTGGCTCACACGATCTTCAACTCTCAGGAGTTCATTTACTATCGGTAAGTGTCGTAGCGGAAGGGCGCGAGCCCTCCGGTTTGGCGACGTTGATCCGAAACTCACCGGACGGCTTGCGCCGTTCCGCTAACAAAATGAGTACGACTGGGCGTTAGCAAAACAACATCACTTTTACAAAAGGCTGCTAAGAATGAATTTCATGCACCATCAATCTCACCGTTGCCCCGGCAGCATCACGCCATCAACGACACGGCGCGGATTCCTCCAGCAGGCTTCCGCTGGTTTTGGCTGGCTGGCGTTGCAGGGACTTTTTTCAGGGCAAGCGATTGCCGCCCCGATGTTCCGACCAAAGGCCAAGAACGTCATCTTCTGTTTCATGGACGGTGGGCCGAGTCACGTCGATACGTTCGACTACAAGCCGATGCTTAAAAAACACCAGGGCCAGCCGATTGGGCCCAAGTGGATTTCCAAACGCTCCGATAATGGCGCTGGTCGAGTCTGGTTGGGCAGCCCGTGGGAGTTCAAACAGCGTGGCGACAGCGGCCTGTGGGTGAGTGAACTATTTCCTCGTCTGGCACAAGTCGCCGATCACCTCTGTGTGGTCCGGTCGATGGTGGGTGAACTGCCGTTGCATGGGCAATCGAATCTGATTCTTCATACGGGACGTGTCGGTGGCCAGGCTCCCAGTCTGGGAGCCTGGATTTCCTATGGATTGGGGACGGAGAATGCGAATCTTCCCGCTTATGTGCTGCTCAATAATGACTGGGTGCCCAATGGCGGACTGGAAAACTTTGGCAGTTCATTCCTCCCTGCCAGCCATCAGGCCACGGTGATGCGGTCCAAAGGAATCGCCGTCGATAACATCACACCTCGCGACACGGCGTCTCTCCAACGGCAGAAGCTCTCGTTGCTCGCCGAGGGGAATGCGGCCTTTAGCGCACAAACATCCAATCCGCAGGCCATCGAGGCCGCCATCGCGAATTACGAGACGGCCTTTCGAATGCAGAGTTCGGTGCCCGAGATTGCGGACATCAGCCGTGAGCCGGAACATATCCAGAAGATGTACGGTGTAGACTCTGCGGACGAACATCAACGCTTTTATGCGACCCAAGCCCTACGCGCACGACGACTCGTTGAGGCCGGTGTCCGATTCGTCGAGATCACTTGTCCCAGCTTCGATGGCAACAACTCACCGTGGGACCAGCACTCGCATCTCAAAGCCAATCATGAAAAGAACGCCCGAGTCACGGAACAGTCCGTCGCGGCTCTGATCACAGACCTTCATCAACGCGGCCTGCTGGATGAGACCATCGTGCTGTGGGCGGGCGAAATGGGTCGCACGCCTGCCGTCGGTGCGATCAATGACATCACGGGCCGAGACCATCACGTCAGCGGCTACACCATCTTCATGGCCGGCGGAGGCTTCAAAGGCGGAATCACCTACGGCGAAACCGACGAGTTCGGCACAAACGCGATTGTCAATCCGCTCACCGTCCACGACCTGCACGCAACGATCCTGCACCAACTGGGTCTTGATCATGAAAGACTGACCTTTCGCTATGGCGGACGCGATATTCGACTCACCGATGTGCATGGGCATGTTGTAAAGGAGATACTAGTATGACTTTTCGTAAACCATTCGCCGCCGCAAGCCGTGTCCGTCGGTTGAGACTGAGCTTGGTGACAGCATGGCTGTTAGTCACCGTCGTAGGCTTGTTCGGTGCAGAATCGCCTGTTGGGTTTGCCGACGAGAAGGCACCGACGACCGGCGAGTCGCCTCTGGTCAGCAACTCCGACTGGCATTACCTGGAAAAGAACCAGAACCGCGTGCAGGCGTTCGTGATCGATGCCGACCGGAACATCCCATGGACGATGCCAGCGACGGCGTTTGGCGCATGGAAGAAAAGCGAAACCGAGCAGAGCACCGGCTTTGCGGAACACCGTGTCTGCCTGATTCAACCCCTTTCGAAGTAGGTCAACAATGATGATGGCATCCGACGTCCGTAACGGAAGTGAGAAATAATGCATCGCCACTGCGACATTGCACCGCCTTTTACTTGCCTGAAGACTCTTTTCAGACTGGTCGTCGTATCTTGCTTGGTAACTTCTGGCAGTCTCGCGGAAGTGATCGCACAGGATCGTTCGGACAATGCCGCGAGTTTGGGGCAGGAGGCCGAGACGGCTGTCCATCAGTCGCTGCATCGTGACGTCATCGCTCCGCTGCTGGTCCGTGCCTGCTCCTCCTGCCACGACGCGGGTGAACTGGAAGCCGGTGTTGTGGTAGCTGCACTCGATGGCTCGATGGACGATTCTGACGAGGTCGCGGTGTGGAAGAAGATCCGCACGGTGGTCGCCTCACGGGCCATGCCGCCCAAAGGCGAGGATCCGTTGTCAGCCGAAAAAGTTGCTGCCATCTCGTCCTGGATCGATGAGGGACAGCGGCTGCAGCGCGAGCGATTGCGGGCGACGACGGCCCGTCACGTCCCGCGTCGTCTGACCAGCCGCGAGTTCAATCGGTCGCTGCTGCGGCTGCTCGGGGCTGAGTCGTCGGTGCGGGATTTTCCGCGCGACGAGCACGTCCCGGAAGACGCGTTCGAGCAGTCGGGGTTCTCCAATGACGCGAACGCCAATCCGCTGACGAAGAGCCATCTCGAGGGCCTCAAAGTCGCCTCGCTGGCAGCGTTTCGGGACTTCGCGCCGTTCGTCGACACGCCGAGGAGCCCTATCCACTATTTCTACGACGGCGAGTTCTGCTACACGTCGCGTGCCACGCAGGATCACATCTTCGACTTCGTGAAGAACGTGGCTCACCCGATGACTGACGTGGAATTTCAGAGCCGGCGTGAGATCATGTCGCTCAAGGGGGACTCGTTTCTGGGTCGTCCCATGAACAAGGCTTTGTTCGGCCCCGCGCTCTTTCCGTTCAAGCCGGGGCCGCTGCAGGCATTCGAGAACGACCTGCTCCTGGCCAATGCTGCGGCCTTCCCTGCGAGCCAGATGTATTCGCGGGGTCGATTCACGTTTCGCATCCGCGTTCGTGGCAAGCCCGGCGGCGATGGCGCGTTGCCGGTCATGCGAATCAAGGCCGGATATTTCGATGTCTTCGCAAACAACTTCCACACCGTTGACAGTACACAGATCTCTGCAGATGAGCAGGTTTACGAGTTCTCCGGCAACGTGCAGGATTTTCCATTCCTTGACAGTATCCCTGCGGATCACACGTATCGGGACGGAAATGTTCCGAGGCTCACGTCGTTTGTTACCAACGACTGGGGGAACTGCATGGGAGCCTTCTTCGTCATCCTCGTCGAGAATGCGAGTCGCCACGAAGAGGGGCTCTCACTCGCGCCCGGTCAGCATCGGATCAGTCTCGGAAATATCCACATCGGTTCGTACGCTGAAATCCTCCAGCGTGCCCGCGACAAGACGCTCCCCAACTACTACATGGGGGACTACGAACTCGTCGATGTGTTTACGAAGACGCAACAAGAACTCGCTGGCAAGGCCCCTGGGATTGAGATTGACTGGGCCGAACTGACGCTCCACGACTCGCCAGTGCAGAACAGGGTGTTCTTTGATTCGCCGGAGCGCGGATCAAATGACACTTACGCCGCGCATGTCATCGAGAGGTTTGTGCAGGAGGCGGCCCGGGGCTTCGCAACGCCTGAAGATATTCAGGCGTTCATGGGACTCTACCGAACACTCCGCGAGCAAGGTATCGGCTTTGAGCCAGCCATTCACGAAGTACTGGCTTCCGTCCTGATCTCCCCAAAGCACCTCTTTCTGGCAAACTTCACGTCGCCCTCCGACCGGCATTCGCAGGCTCTGCTACTCGCGGCGAAGCTCTCATTCTGGCTCTGGGGCGAGCCTCCGGACGAGCGACTGTTGGCGGCCTGTGCGGAAGGCAGGCTGTTGGACGATACCGTGCTTCGAGCCGAGACCGACCGAATGTTGGGTGATACGCGGGCTCGGAGGTTCGTCGATCACTTTTTTGGCGAGGCGTGGCATCTGGACGGCTTTGATCGGATTACGCTGAATGCCTCTCGGTTCGCATTTTACGACTCGGAGCTTGAATCTGACATCAAGGAACAGTTTCGCAGGACCATCCACAGCGCGCTCGGATTCGATGGCCCCGCCAGCGTGCTTTCTCTCATTGACGATGAGCATCTTTGGCTGAATCCGCGACTAGCGAAACTCTACGGCATAGAAGGTTACGATGGTCACGGCGAATTCGTAAAGGTGAAACTGCCCGCGGGAAGTCCACAGGGTGGCGCGCTCACCCAGGCGATGCTGATGAAAATGAACTCTGATGGAACTGACTCACACCCGATACGGCGGGGCACTTGGGTGCTGGAACGGATTCTCTTCGATCCTCCGCCACCGCCGCCGAAAGTGACACTGCTGAAAGAACAGGGTCTGATCAAGGCGAAGACGCTGCGGGAGCGAATCGCCGAGCACGCGGAGACGAATTCTACATGCGTCAACTGCCATCGCCGGATCGATCCGTTCGGGCTGGCGTTCGAAAACTTCGATGCAATTGGCGCGTGGCGCGAAACCGTGCGGGCGGGAGACCATCAGCAGCCAGTGGAGCTGTCGCTGACCCTTACGGACGGCGAGACCATCAACAGCCCGGATGATCTTAAAGCCTATATTCTGAACCGCCGGCTCGAAGCGTTTTCGCGCGGGTTCGTGGAAAGCCTGCTGCAGTACGCGGTGGGCCGCCAGCTCGATCTGGTAGACGACGAGTCGGTCGACCGGGCACAACGGGCGTTGGTGAATACGAACTACGATTTCAAGGTGCTCGTGCAGGCGGTGGTCGCCAGCGAGTCGTTCCGTGGTAAGTCTGATTAGTACCTTGATACATGAATCCCATGATCTCTGGAGAAACTTTTCATGAAAGTCATCAGCCGCAAGGCGTTCCTCGTCGGTTCGGGCGCAACGCTCGCGCTCCCCTTTTTCGCGTCGCTCCAGAAACTTGCCGTGGCCGCGCCTGGTGCGCCCGAGAAGGCGCAGCGTTTCTGCTCGATATTCTTTCCATTCGGCGTCTCCGTGCCGCCGAAAAGCGACGACCCCGCGAACATGGATTACGAAAAATATCACTGGTTCCCGGACGGTGACGGCGGCCGAGAATACCAACTCAGCCATTCGCTTGAGCCCCTCGCCGAGTTCAAACAGGACGTCACGATCCTCTCGGGCCTGTCTCATCCACACTATCGCGAGATCGCAACGGGTCATCGCAATGGCGGGCTGTTTCTCAACGGAGCCAACATCGTACGGGGCAGCGCGAACTCGGTCAGTCTCGACCAGTTGATCGCGTCGCACCTCGAGGGCGCGACGCGGTTCCCCTCGCTGACGCTTTCGTCAGGTGGCGGCGTGGGTGTGCCGTTAATGGCGCAGACGATCTCCGTCGATCGCCACGGCAAGTTCGTGCCGGCACTTTCGGAGCCGCGCCAGATCTTTAATCGCCTCTTCAGTATCGAAGAAGCGGGGCCAGGCGGTCTGCGGCCACGCCGCAGCGTGCTCGACCTCACGATGGATAGCGCTGGCTCGCTCCTGCTGCGGCTCAACCCCGACGATCGGCGAGCGTTTGAGGATTACCGCCAGTCGATCCGCGAGCTGGAACACGACCTTGATCGAGCCGAGGAATGGACGGCCGTTCCTCGACCAAACATCGATCCGGCGGCAGTCAATCTCGACGGGTTCGCGAAACAGGGGGCGCAGAGCTATCTCGATTCAATGTTCGAGCTGATGTATCTGGCGCTGAAGACGGATTCGACGCGAGTTGTGACCTACCAGATGGCCTGCGAAGGCAATTGTATCGGCGACTCGTTCCCCACCGCGCTTGGACTGCCGACGCATCACAACCTGAGCCATTCGACCCGCAGCGAGGGAGGCTACGCCCGCTGGGCACAGTACGATCGGTTTCTCGTCGAGCAACTGCAGAAGTTCCTCGTGAAGCTGCGGAACACTCCCGACGGCGACGGCACTCTCCTTGATAGTACGGTCACTCTGTTCGGCTCCGGCACGAGCGACACCCACATCCACAAGAACTATCCGCTTGTCCTCGCAGGGGGTGGGAACCTGGGCCTGAAGCATGGGCAGTATCTGAAGTATCATGAAGAGCGGCCCATGAACGATCTGCTGCTCTCGATTGCACATCGCTTCGGAATCGATCGCGGCTCGTTCGGCGACAGCAGCGGGGAGGTCCACGAACTTACGACGGGTAAATGAACTAAACTGATACCAGCTATTCAATGACGTCGCGCGACAGGTCCGTCTGAGATAGATGACGGACAGCATAAACGAGGACTCTGGCGTCATCGAATGAGAAAATGACTCGGTGCGTCGCACTTCCGGAAACACCAAAATTCAGTTGATGCAACGGGAAACTGAACGATTCAGCTTCCCGCGCCAGGGGGTGTCGACCAGCTTCGCTGCTGAGTCCTGCAATCGCAGTCTCAATCTCGGCTAACCAGCGATTTGCTTGAATGACGGATCTATGCTCTGCCCACCAAGATGCTGATTCGTAAAGCTGCATCTTGGCTCTCGGAAGTATTTGAACAACTCGCGTCAATCTGCAATTCCTAACTTCCGACGTACATCCGCGAACGCATCCGAAAGTGGTTGGGCCTTGCCCTCGGCGTCATCGAGTATGCCTTGTTGCACGTCGGCTACTGCTTCTGCGCATTCAGTGCCCAGCCGCCATTGTCTGACTAACTCCTCAAGCGACAAACGATCGTCACCGCCCTCAACTCGGCGCGAAGCAAATTGAACGAAATCGCGAAGTTCTGATTGAATCGATTGTGTTTGCATCATAAATCCTCCGACTCGATTTTATCACGCAATGACCCAGGCGTCAAACTCCGTGGGGTCAGACCCTTTTTTCGGTTTTCGATGTGTTTTTGAGTAGATTCTTTTACGGGTAGCGGCATCACAACTTTCCATTCGGCAGGCCTGGTGGCCTCCAACAATGCCTCTGGAGCCAATGTGTCTGGAAAATTCAACAGCTTCACGATTGCCGCCGTCCCCGAGCCCTCGTCGTTCGCACCGCTCGGTCTCGGCATGCTCGGCCTCGTCCGTATGGCCCGACGCCGCAAGGCCTGAGCCGTTCAGAGACTCGCGTCGTAAGGTAAGAAAGAAGGTAAGAAAGGGACAGGCGCAAAGCAATTGACAGCCGGCAGGCGATTCGGCAGGATGTGGGCCTCGACCCTTGCCACGGAGTATCAAATTGACAGCCAACATGGGTGGCGTTTTGCATTGCCTGGACGTGCAAACCGGCGACGAACGATGGAAGGACCGCGTCGAGGGTGGAGGCACTTGGTCGAGCATCTCGCGAACCGGTGACGGTCGGATGTTTCTGCTCACGAAGTCCGGCACCACGACAGTCTTTCAACCCGATCGAAACGAATTGAAGCAGCTTGCCGAAAACATACTGGATGAATCCACCAATGCTTCGGTCGTGGTCGCGGGCAAAGATGTCCTTGTGCGTACCGATAAAGCACTGTGGTCGTTCTCGGAGAAGGCGATCGATTGAGCGTGAAACCGACGAACAGTAACTGGTGCTATAAACGGGAACGCATTCTTTGGAATTGCGCATCCCTAAGATACCTCTTCCTTAGTGGTCAGGGCGAGAACTCTTTTTTAAAGTCCGTCGCCAAGGATCACCTTTTGGCAGGTGGCAACTCAAGCCGTAGTATGAACCCACGGCAGCGACTCGGCTCAAGCGGAATAGTCCGCATACTAGAAAAGCAACTCCATCCCGCGGCCAGATTGGCTGGTTTGGATCACGTTGTTTTCAATTCAACGCTCAATGTGTTCTGTACTTACGACGCAATCATGTTCGTCAAAAAGATTCAGATAGAAGACAGTCGCATCGTCAGGCACTTTCGCCGAAACACGAGACGCCGACGCGTCCATCTTTGCGGGTGCAGTCTCCCATTCACGGTCCTGCCATTTGACCGATTGGCGAGAAAAGCAGAGTTCTGCTTTGGTTATGGCAACGTAAGCCTTAAACTTTGCCCAAACCTCGCCGCTGCTAAAGCCCTGTTCAACGATCTTTGGAATTGGCTTACCGCTTTTTAGTATAGCGTTTGCAAAGAAATGAATCTCTTCAGGATTCTCTCCCGCAGGCCCGTGGCCGTGAGGCATACGCACTCGCAAACAGAGCGTTCGGTCGGCCTTTGAAAGCAAGTACGATTTCTTCCAAGAGTCCATTGGATAAGCGAAGTCATTCGTTCCATTGACCCATAGCATGGGCATTTCGACCCGTCCTATGTACTCCGATGGATCCCATAGATTCAGCCATCGGTCTGCTTTCTCTTTGCCAAGATGCTCGAAGTTTGTTAACCATGCGGAGTTCTCTCCGAGATAGCCACATCCATACACCGGTACTGCGAGCTTGAATCGATGATCGACGCCCGCCACGATGCTGGTGAGATAGCCACCCCAGGAAATTCCCGTCACCCCAATACGATCAGCGTCTACTTCGGGATAAGATCGAATCAATGAATGAGCCAGCGCAACGGCACCAACCGCATGCCAGGTCCATTGATCTTCTATAGGATCATCGATCTGATTAAAGCAGGCATCCCATCCTGGCGGTCCACCAAGCTCATGCCGTTGCCAATTCCCGAAGGTACTGACAGGAACAGTGCCGCAAAGATCCATTGCAATCGCTGCATAACCTCTCGAATTCCATACTTTGACCCAGCGATCAAACGCCGTTCCGCCGCCACCATGAATCAGCACCATCGCCGGATGCTTTACATTCGAAACTTCGGTACCAGGCTCGGCAGTCGGCATACCGTAGTAGGCGAATACCCGTGTCGGCTGGCCCTTGAAGGGTACTCCTTCGTAGAAAAACGAATGCACCCCCTCGGCAGGTGCAATGTCCGTAGGAAATACAGCCGGAATCTTGGACAAAGCCGCAATATCAAATCGTACTACGGCCGCTGACTCCCCAAGTTTCTCGACTGCGTTACCTTGTTGTGCTATCAGTTCATCGCCGGTCAACACCAGCAGTGTGCGTAGAGTCAGCAGTCCCCAACGGACAACTCGATCGATGAGTGCTGAGATTGTCCTGATTGCAGAGTATCGCATGGGTAGGCTTTCGTTTCGAGAGTTCCATCGCATGATAAGCGACGACGGGACGTCCCCCGAGCATATCACATACTGGCGAGTCCAATATCAATATCAATGATCGACCTGGCTGAAAGTTGAAGTGTCGTCGCAACGAATAAAGAAAGAGACCGGGTCGGCGACTGAAGAAGCTTAGGTCAAACAGTACCACTTGAGCTGAACCAGGCTCGCTCTCTCCAACTGGTACCGTTTGAGCCGCAAATAGCTGGTACCGTTTCAGGCGTAAATTGACAGCCTTTTCCGCGTTCACTATGATTCAGAACGTGCTGCTCATCGGGACATCGACTGGCTAGGACCCAAATCCATAGCTCGGACCGTCGCGGCGTGTAGAAGCTGGCTTCGACTGCCCCTCGGTCTGCTTTGCATCTCCGCGCTTTAGCGCCTGGATAACTTCAATCTGATAACCCTGTGGGGCATCCAAGCTGAATAGAGAAGATTGAAGTGGCAAGTTGTATTTGAACTCACTCCATGTCTCCATAACACTTACGTCGCTTCCCAATGGGAATCTTTCAACTAGGAGAGGAAGATCGGTGGTCGGATCGATCCAGACATTCAAATGTGCCTGTTTGTCCGTTAAGGTAAAGCCTTTCGTCTGTATAGATCCGATCGTCTTCACTTGATCGCTCTGGGAATCTTTCGATAGTTTCAGCTCAGGTCGTGTGAGCTGTGCGACGACGTTGAAGCCATCGGGAACGTTCACGGCTTCTGTAATCCGAACCTTCGACTCCTGCGGATTCACTTCCAGTAACTTCTTTTTTGCAGCATCGAATACAAGATAAACTCCGTTTGGCTGTTCGACCCGACAAATGTTCTCTTCAGAAAGATAGACCTGCCATTGCATTGGCGATTTATCTCCACTCGAGACCGTAACGATATACGTTGCCGTGCGAACTTTCTTCAGTGATTCTTGAACCTGAGCCAAGGCGGTACTGCTTCCAAGTGGACTTACGACAATCGTAAGTGCAATACTGGCTGCACAAGCGCCTAAAAATCCAAAACTCTTTAGCATGAAACTTCTCCGTTTCCAAAAGGGAATAACTTGATCAACACTAAAACTTGCGAAAGGTTCGCAAGTCTGACTCGTTTTTTGAGTGCTTGCTGCCGCTGCGATTATTGAAGAAGCGTTCACAGGCGAAAATGATGAGCAATCGTTTGAGAACAGTTGCACTAAATCTTGCTCGTCGTCTGGATTAACTTGACCGTTCGTAATTGCATGATGTTTCATTGGTTATCTTCTCGACGGATGATTGGTTTAGGAAGTTGATTGTTCACACTGGATAGGGCAATTCGTAGCAGAGCGATGGCTTTCGATAGCTGAGATTTGATCGTGCTAGGTGGCTTGCGTAAAAGCTCTGCTATATCTTGAAATGTCATGCCTTCGTCGTATCGCAACGAGACCAGGGTTCGCTGCTCGGGCGACAACATTTGAAGTGCGAGTTGAAGTTCGCTGATAGACTCTTCATCAACTAGGCTTTCAAGAACGTTTCTCTCCGATGCGAAGGTCTTCCAAGTCAGCAATTTTGAGAGCAATCGTCTTTCTCTCGCATTACGTCGAACTCGCGTTAAGGCTTCGTTTACGACGCAACGCGTAAGCCAAGCTGCGGGGGCTGCGAGTCGACTAACGTCTTGAATCTCAGCTATCAGCCGTACGAATACGGTATTCCTTGCATCCTCAGCTTCTGACCGGCATCCCAAAACTCGGTGCGCGATTCGTGCTAGCCTTGTTTCGTGAGTTCGTATAAACGATTCGAGCGCAAACACATCGCCGCTGACAAACGCAATCAGACGCTCTCTATCGAGAGCCTTCTGGGCTGAGTCTTCCGACGTTGAAGACTTGTCGATTTCCATGTGGAATCCTACGGCGGCGTTTTTTCTCGGTTCAACAACATATTGACGCGCAGTGCCGATGTTTGGACGACAAGAATTGTCCAGATTCGTGATTAAATAAAAAAGACGTCGGACGGTCACCAGATGCCTTTGGATCGGCAATGCAAACCCAACGGATCCTTAACTCGTAAAATCAGACTTTCGTTCGTTTCTGGCCAATGATGCAATAGCGTTCTTCCTCACGTTCTAATTCGTGCGTCCGGAGCCATCTACGATTCGTTCAACTCAGCACAGGCACGCCATGGAATACAATCGAGATGGCAACCAAGTCGACGAGCGGCTCGGTAAGTAACGCGGAAACAATTTCGCGATTCTCGTCGAATATATTGAACGCGGGCTCCATTCCCAGCGACTTTTCTATTGTAACGAACATTCAACCCGTCGCGACTAATTTGGTCGCACGATTTATAGGTGGACCGTTGGTGGATCAGACGCTTCGAGAACTGGAGGAAATCGTTCTGGTGCGGCACGCACAGAGTGCCAACCATGATGCGTTCGCCATGCTCGTCGAACGCTACGACCGGCGGCTCCTGTACTTTGTGCGGCGTTTGCTTGGTGATTCGCAATCGGATTCAGCGTTCGACGTTCTGCAGTCCATATGGCTACAGGTCCATCGGCGGCTGCCAGGCCTTCGAGCGCCGGAAGCGTTTCGAGTTTGGTTGTTCCGCATCGCGCACGACCAGGCAATTTCCGAGTTGCGTCGAAAAGGCCTGCGGCCGGAGGCGCTGGATCAGGAAGCCGACGGTGTTCCGACTACTCGGCCGGATACGTCGCATGAGGACCTAGCGAATGCGGAACTTGTTCATCGCGCTTTAGTTGAGATTTCCCTGGAGCACCGGCAGGTGCTGACGTTGCGTTTCCTGGAAGAGATGTCGGTCGAAGAGATCGCTGAGGTCACCGGCATTCCGGTCGGAACCGTCAAGTCACGTTTGCACTATGCAAGACTTGCACTCGGAGCCTGTATTAAGGAACTTGAAAATGGCTGAACCCACTGACTTGAATTCACTTTGGTCTCGTTTGCTCGCTCAGGACTCACAGGTCGCGGAGAACGAATATCGCGACTACCGCGCGAAGCTGACTCGGTCGCTTGGCACCGCGCGGCGCAATGAGCGAATCGCGTACTGGGTCTGCACTATGTCCGGCGTTACCATGTTCGTGCTCATGTTTGTCGGTGGATCTGGCTTCGTGGGCGGCTTTGATCCGTGGGACAAGGACGCGACGCCACTGTCGATCGCACTAGGTGTGATCTTTGTCATTTCATCCATCCTGTTCTGGCTGCTGCTCGTGTCGTACTACTCGCGTTTCAGACCAACCACTCGGCGGGCCGAGGAAAATCTGCGAGATATCCAGATACTGCAAATTGCCGCCCGACTGGACTCGATGCAAAACGACATAGCTTCGCTGATGAGTGATCGACTGGGCGCAGAGTCCGCTCACAAAACAAAGAATTTACCGCCAACGGGATGATTCGTGACAATTGTTCAAGTCGTGTTGACTTGAGTGCCAGGAATCATCCGGAGGAAGTTTGTTTGGGAGAAGTAACTATGTTGAGAGTCATGATTTTGACGGCTTGTGTCGCGCTCATTGCCCTGTCACTGCAGGCTGATGACACTATGCCTCTCCGATGAAGCGTCCCGCAGATGTGGAGCGACGCTTCAAGACGCTGCACCTGCTGGGTCGCGACCGCCAGTTGATCGATCCGGATGGCTAGGGTCAGTGCACCGTTAACGCTGGCAGCGATCGCTTCTTGAGGAATTCGGATCAAGTTATTCATACTTGATCTATTTTTTTTTTCAGAATAATGCTATTCGTCGCGACTTGGCTTGAGAAATCTCGAAAGCCGACTGAATACGCCTGACTGGATAAAAGACCGGCCATGACCCGTCCCGCGAAAACTCTGTTGCTCTTTTTGATTCCGTTGAGTGTCTCATTACAAGCTGGCTGCCAGCGATCAATGGGCGGTTCGATGGCGACAGGGCCATTCGCTCCCGCAGGAACCGGTGGAACCGCAAGCGCACCTTTGTTCCCCGTCGGGCCGATCAATGGTGCCACGCGTGTTCCGCCTCCACCGACCGGAAACGCCTCTCCGAACAACGGATACAACTCGCCACCGTCAGCGTCAAACTTCGGTCCCGGTCGCGCTGCGGCCACGTTTCAAGTGAACACGAACGGTGCAAATCTTCCTTCCAATGCAAGCATCGCGGCGAACCCTGGTGCTCAATCGCCAGACGCCTTTCGCAATTCGCTGGGTGGCATGCACGTGATTGATATGACAAGCGGGAATCATCCGCCAACGACAAATTTTGCTAATACAACCTTTGTCGACGCGGCAACGGCAGCACCGATTGGCAGTGGCGTTTATGACCCTGCTCGGCGCCCCGTGGAAACAAACGCTTGGGCGCAGCAACCGGCGGACCTGCTTCGCCCCATCGATCAACCTTTTAATGCGATTCCCGTTCCGCGATACCGTGGAATGGAAGGTTCCGTTGTTCCAACATCGGGTCCCTATGCAACGGCAGTGCAGCCCGCTGGTGGTTTTGTCCCCAGTGATGCTTGGCAGTCGGTCCCGCCGCAGTTGAGTCAATCACAAGCCAATCAACCCAACGTAGTTCAAGGCGGTTCGGGTCGAGCACCGATTGGCCAAAACTCGTTTCAGTCGCCGTCCCCTGCCGGTGGATTGAATCCTGCGGCCCAAATCGCAAGCCCCAGCCTTCCCTGGCGATCACCGACAACCGCTCGCTGATTCACTCGCAAACGCTTGAGGATTGTAGGTTTGCGCCGATTTAATTCCATTGTCTCGCCGCGTGCGGGGCTTGTCCTGGGCTGTTGAAAATTTGGTATTGACACGGAATTTAATTGCGAAATTTCGAATCGATATTGTTCCGACCTCATGCTACGACGGGGT
>JAYVSE010000237.1:0-16063 GCA_043775635.1 Planctomycetaceae bacterium
AAGAAAGATGCACGCCGGTAAATAGAGGGAATTAACCCTCTCGCGACAACGGGGAGGCATGAGGCCCGAAAGGGCCTCAGCCTTACCCACTTACTTAAGTCCAAGCCATTGCAGGCAAACTGGCAGAGGGCCGAAGATACTTTTGAAGAAATGCTCAATCACCGACGATCAGGTGCTTTAGCCTAGCGTAGATGGTTTGGTCGTCATCGAGATAAAGCGTGCCACGCTGCCCGGCACGTAGGAGCTGAGATTGTGTTGGCGAAATACTCGCGATCGCCGAACCGAGCGGAAGAGCCGCTTTGACGCCATCGGGCGACTGTGAATCAGTCGTCACCGGAATGTCGCCTCCGGATGTTGCGGCGAAAGCCGGATGTGGTAGGGAGCTACCAAATCGTAACCGTGCTGCGGTTGGTTCCACACTGAGGCGGTCGCCGCCACGAATTCGTGCAGCCAATGGACGCCCGCGGTTGACGGCATCATTGTATGCCGACAGATTTTGTTCCTCGATCGCGACCAACAACTCCTTATCATCGGGGTCCGCAACCCGAACTAAAATGTCGCCCCGTTTTGCATGACGCCCAAGCCATCGCTCCGGCTGTTCCGATACAACCACTCCACTTCGCTGTGCCGTGATGTGCAAGGCATCGATCGCTTCATCAAGCTCGGCGATTGACTCCCGGAGTTGCTTCGCGGTCTCATTCGCTGCCGCCGCTTCCGCCAATAACCCTCCGTTCTGCAATTGGCGATACTTGGCAACGTTAAGCTGCAAATCGTCACGCATTTGATCGCGTCGCAACCGCAGATTCTCATCCGTAACCTGCACCAGCAAGTCACCTCGCTGCACGTACTGATTTCTACATACAAAAACGGCTGTCACAAAACCATCGGTCGATGCGCGTCCGATTTGCTCATCGCGATGTTGCACGATCACAGGCACACCTTTCGTAAAAGGGTTTCTGGCACTCAAAACGGTAGCCACCAACAAACTCACTGACCCCAATGCGGTAAGCATCCTGCGCCGTGTCAGTTTAATCTGAGCTGCATCTGCGGAAGCCACGTTCCAGTGTCGCCCCCACCATGCTACGCACGGTATCACGACCCAAGCTACAATCGCGATCGCCGCCAGCGTCATCCCAAACGCTCCCGCCCAACTCGACACCGCGACCAGCAACCCCGCCATCCATATGATCTGAAAGCCGACGGAGGCAGCGGCATGAGTGGTCGCGAATGTGCGCCGCCAACCATTAAGATGGCTCGCTTGGATGGGCTCCTCAAGCAACCAATGATCAATCAACGTCATCCACCGCTTGCGTCCGTGCATCCGCAAATTTGGAATATCTAACACATCGGCAAGCGCATAGTAACCATCTAAACGCATCAGTGGATTGGCATTGATCAGCCACGTTGCGGGCCCGGCAATCATCATCACTTGCGCCATCAAGTGCCTAGGCAACCCATCATCCAAGATAGCGAACAAATAGGTGGCAATCACAGCCAACCAGCTTTCCAAGTAAACACCGCCCAGCGCGATCTGCACTCGTGGCCAGCGAGGTTGCAGTTTCCATGCATTCGTAAGATCGATGTACGCCAGCGGTGCGAACATAAATAACGTGATCCCCACAGAACCGACTCGCACACCAAACTTCTTCGCGGCGACGGCATGACCGACTTCATGAACAACTTTTATCAGCACTCCCAGGCTCGCTAACAACGGCAGCGATTCCGGTGCAAACATCTGTTGACACTGATTTGACAATGCTGCCCCATGGTCGAACGCGATCCACAAAGCCGATGTAATTGCCACCGCCCAGACGATCAAGCCGATTCGTGTGTAGGCCTTCCCGATCCAAGGCATCAGTCTGGCTGCAAGCGCATCGGCGTTTCCAAGCGGGATTCTTTGGCTGACTAATAGCCCCAATACCCGACTGGCGTTTTGCACGAACGACCGAGGCGAGGATTGCTCTTGCGGCGCAATCGGAGAAGGCGATTGACCGTCCGGAACAACTGCTGTCACCAACTTAAACTTGACCAACGTCATTACGAAGGTCTTCAAGTCCTCAGCGCTCCAATCGATCCCAGCATTACGAATCCGATTAGCGATGAAATCCAGCGACAAACTGCCATCCAGTAATGCGACGACAACCGATTCTTCCGGTCCAAAATGGAAAAACTTTCCGGTTGCATCGTCCTGAAGCAGGATGACGTTTTTGCCACCCAGAAACCGAGTGGTGACACCAATGGCATCACGTAATGCAAAAGTGACGGGAACCGCCGTTTCGTCTCGCGTGGTTGCTGGGCCGTCCATCGCTTTCGCCTATAAAAACTTAACAACGCCCCGCTTCAATGCTGGGATTTGATCGTAGTGGGATTAGCCAGAAATCCTCAGCACACTAAAACGTTGGGAATTCTGGCGAATCCCACTACACAAAACGTTCTGCCCCAGCAACGAAGCGGGGCATTGCAAAAAATTCGTTAAATTCGCGTGGGTCGTGATCGGATAGGGCCACTGCATGGCAGGCACTTTCGTGAGTAACTTGGGCGGCGGATTTGGCAACGAAGATCGATCGATGCCGAGGTTTACCACAAACTGGCAAATCGTACTTGGTCGATACGAGGTGGATTACGAAAAGAAATTGCGAAACAAGGAAATTTTTGTACGCTGGCTGCGACCCACATCGCCATACATAGCGTTGTTCCCCGCAAGTAAATCCCGCTGGCTTGTCCAGCGGATGTTTCGGCTTTGGCCCTAAGGATTGGTCGACCCAGCTTTCTGGTGTAGTAGGGCCAGAACCGAACGATCCGCTGGGCGAGCCAGCGGGATTTATTCAATCAGGATAGTATTTTATTCAGCGCGGCGGCGAACCTTGCCGAGTTTGGTTGTTCGCTCGAATTAGCGGCGGCATTGTTGATGGAGCCGGGACTAGATTCGGCTTTATCGCCGTCGGAAGTACGGGCAAATTGAATGCGGGTTGAATCATCGGGCGTCGGGTTGACCGACAGCCTCAAGCGTTTCGATGTTGTTTATATGGACCAACGAAACGAAGGCGAATTTATCTTCGGCGTCGTTGTAGACCACGGCGCGATTTTTTCCCAACAACAAAAACTCGGGATGGAAAATGTCGTAGGAATCGCCGTTCGATAGTTTCAATCGGAACGGCAAAAACGGAGCACGTCGCAACCATTCGCGCACTGCATCGGCGTTCATAAAACATAAACCACAAACTAAAGGGCAAGGATGAATCGATCCGTCAATTATATCACCGCTGCCGATGCAATGGACGTTTGGCGCGAAAACGTTTTGACGGGCAAGCCGCCGACGTTCTATCGTATTGCGGAACTATGTATCGAGACTCTCGGGCGTTCCGTTGAACTTCATTCGTTACCGCCAATTGAATGAACATCACGCCGACAGAATCGATGCGGTCGGGCTAGGCCGCTTGAACGGGACGGACGCTGTTGACGTGGAGCAACCCGATATGGGCAACCTGATCGACTTCGGGGTAACCGAGGATGAGGCGAGTTTTTAGAAGGATGGCGTTTTCTGGGTGGCGAACTTCGTAGGTTTCGCCACTGGAAAGCGTCAATTGGAACGGTTCAAACGGCCGGCGGGAAAGCCATTCACGAATTGTTTCGGCATTCATTGCACGACACAAAGTTTTCGGGGACCGGAAAAATGGCGACTATCAATTATATCACAGCGTGTGACGCAATGGACGGTTGGCGTGACGATGTTTTGACGGGCAAAACGGCTTTCGTGATGCAAGGCGTTGTCGATGCGTTACGGCTGAATGAATCATTGCGGGCGGTGGTTTGCAATATCGAAATGCCTGCGGAAGTGTTGCTAGACCGCCAACTATCGAGACTCTCGGGCGTTCCGTTGAACTTCATTCGTTACCGCCAATGGAATGAACATCACGCCGACAGAATCGACGCGGGGTTAGCGACGATCGAAAGTTTTGCCGACGAACTTCTGCGGGGCTTGTCCCCGTCGGGCCACGATCACAACCAACTCGATTGTCAGAAACGACTTAAATTTGCTAGCACAGATCTAGTTGGCGCTGCCCAGTTAAGATCGCCTGGAATACCTGGGTTTTGCGTTGGTGGATCGCCGGTTAAACCCCTTTAGCCAGAAAGGATTGCAACGACTGCTGTTGACCAGTTCTCGTCAGAAACCCCAATCTTTTAATGACAGGTCATACGTGGTATGCCCCCCAGATGCTTAGCCCATTGGCAGCAGTTCCGCAGCAAAATCCTAGAAAATCAAGAATTCCTGTTCGGTCGTAACTGTGGCTATCGCCGCTTATATGGGCCAGTTAAACTTGGTGTGAACTAGGGATTTGTAACGCCTGCGAGCAACTCTCGTTACCGAACCCGCTGCACCAACGCCCGCAAGATCACGACAAAAAGTTTTGACTACGCGGTTCCACACCCATTCTTTTCAGGATCGTAAAATTTTTCATGGTTAAGCTCTTCGAAATACTCGGTCTCCTGGATTATTTCGTTATTGGCGGGGTAGCGCTTTGGGGGCTCTACTGCGCCGTCGTTGTATTGACGCGAATTTCTAGTAAGCGATTTAAAACCGAGGCGGCCCAGGACGAGTTTTTGGATAGCGTTTTGCCGGCGTTGCAAGATGGTGACTTTGACGAGGTTGTCGAGACTTGCAAAGGCAACGAGAAGGCATTGGCGATCATGGTAAATCTTGGGGTCGTCAACCGAGAACTTGGCTACCAGAAGGTTCGGCAATACGTCCTGGATAGGTTTCAGCGAGATGTTCTGTCCGATTTGGAGAACCGCTTGGCCTGGATCACCACTTGCGTGAAGACAGCACCCTTGCTTGGATTGTTCGGAACCGTTTTAGGGATGCTGGGTGCTTTCCGAAACATGGAAGGCTCATCGCAGGCAGACCCTGGGAAATTAGCAGGGGATATTCGGATGGCCCTGGAGCACACCGCAATGGGACTTGCCGTTGCTATCCCGCTGGGCATCATCGTCGCGCTCGTAAATAACCGCATCCGCGGAATGCAGGAGTTAGTCGCTTCTGGCCTCATTCGGTTTTTGGACTCGCTCAAAGTCGGCTTGGCGAAGACATCAAAGCTTGTCCGTTCCTAGCCGGACCGAACAATTTCCGGGGCGAGCAAACCGCGCGACGCGGACAAAACACCAACGATCGGTCGAAATCACCGCGAATTGCCGCTTCATTGTGAAAACTATTCGAGAAATGATTTTGAATTCCGCAAACCGGACATTTCGACAAACTTATCGATTCGAAAATGGAACCAATAAACGCCCATGAGTTAGCAAACGATTAAGGGACTAACGAAAAAACTCCGTAAAGACTGGGTTTTAACGCAGGAAAGTGGTCAGGGCCGGGCTCGAACCGGCGACACCTGCATTTTCAGTGCAGTGCTCTACCAACTGAGCTACCTAACCTTTTCGTTGTGAACTGCCTGTCGGTCTACCAATGTTAGATCGAGACCAACTAGGCTGTCAATCGGCTGACGTTGAATGATGTTGATTCGGCTATGCTAGACGACTCCGAGGATGGCTGAATTTGTTGGAAACCGATAAGTGATGAATCAATGTAGAAAAACGCGGCGATATTCAATTTTCTTTTCCGTTGGCAATCTAGCCCCTCCACTGGAATTACGATGAGCACTTTACTTCGCCAAACGACGGCTGATGGCGTTGGCGCAGCCGTTCGAACTGAGCAGCGTGACATGCTGCAGACCTCGAAGTTCGACTCGGTTTCTTCTTTGCTACTGGCAGTCCTTCTAATCGTTGTCATTTTCGTGTCAATGCTGTTCGTCATGTGGTGGGATGCGCGTGTCACGCTACCTGTTCAAGTCATGGAACTGTTGATTGAGAACGCGGCAGGTCGAGGAGACAACGCGGAGGGCACTGCACGCGACTTTGAACCACCTGGCGCTGAAGAGGTCGAGGCAATCGCGGAACCTACTATGCAGGACACGATTACCGCAGTGACGGATGCCGTCAGTACAGTGGCTGCGTCGATGACAACCATTGACAGCAACTCCGCAACGTCGACCGAAGGCAAGGGCGGTCTTGGCGATAGCCGTCCGCCCGGGCCGGAAGGTGAAGGCGACGATATCGTGCCTCGTTTCTTGCGGTGGCAGCTTAATTTTTCGGCAAAGAACTTATCCGCATACGCGCAACAGCTCGATTTTTACCGAATCGAACTTGCTGCGCTGGGCGGTTCGGAAATCAAGGGCGTCGATTATGCATCGGCATTGTCGGGCACGCCCAAGGTTCGACACGGAGAAAGTTCTGCAGAAAAACGGCTGTATTTTATGTGGACCTCCGAGAGTCCGCTAAAAAAATTCGACAGCCAGTTGTTACAAAAGGCCGGCATTCCCACCTCTGGGCGTCAAATCATTAAGCTGCTTGAGCCAGACATTGAAAACATGATCGCCAATGTGGAACTGGCCTTCGCAAAAAAAAATGGGCATCAAAGCGTCACGGAGATTGCGAAAACCGTAGTCGAGTCCAAAGCTGAGGATTCCGGCTATGTATTTATTGTCGTCGACCAGCGTTATCGAAAGCCTAAACGCTAAACTCACCAACCAAGAACTATATCAACTCCCTTTTTTTAATCGAAAATGCATACTCACGCGGTTGACGATGATGATGACGACAATGCTGACCTAATGACACCGCGCGCGCGGCACGAGGAAGGAGAAATCGATAATACCGCTCTTATCGACGTAACTTTCCTGCTGCTGATCTTCTTTATCACGACGTCGACAATGGACCCAACGAAGACAGGGACGTTACCCACCGCTTTGAACGGACTGCCAATCTCGGCGACAGAGTCTGCCGTTATTTTCCTCGGCGCAGGGGCTGGTCCCAGAGCGATCGTTAAAGGCTTCGAAGGAGATACGTTTAGCGATGATGAGGAAACACAAACCAGTGAAATCGTGGAATACGTGACTCTTGAACTCGATCACGGAAAGAAGCATGTCATGATCCTAGGAGATTCGGAGGTTCGCGTTGGTGAGGTAACTCGGGTCCAAAGAATCATTGGCGACGCTTTCGAAGACATCAGCAAAACGTACATCGCGGTAAAAGTTGACTCGACAAAAAAATAGTGACAGCTAAGCTCCTCGCAGACGCAGTCTGGGCAGTGCTCACAACGTCTTGGTCGTAAATAAATGAAGCTATGTCGATTGAAGTAAAATGTCCGCAATGCGATTCGACGCATCACATCCATGACCGTTTTGCGGGAGGGCAAGTTCGTTGTCCGCGCTGCCAGGCGTCGGTTGACATCCCCAAACTTGCCATTAGTCTGAACGCGTCTGATCTGATCGAGTCGAATGTGCACACTGAATCAAAGTCGCTGACTAAGTCCACTGAACCAAACACCAGCAGTGTGTCTAAGGGTGCGTCTGCAATTCCGGAAGTGAGAGTTGCGATTAGCTCACCAGCAGACAACGCTTCAAGGCTCGGCAAGCAGGCTGACTCAAATATCGTGTTAGAGGATTTTGACGAGGAAATGCCGAAGCGTCCGAAGTTTCATGACGAAGAACTCGACATGACGGCAATGGTGGACGTTACGTTTTTACTCTTGATTTTTTTTATGGTGACCGCGTCTTTTAGCTTGCAAAAATCGATCGAATCTCCTCGACAGCAGACGGACGCACCTAGTACAAGCGCCCAGCAGACGGAAGTCACCGATGAGTTGGATACGGTTACGGTGCAAATCAATGAACTTGGTTCGTTCCTGGTGATGGCTCCCGACTGGGAACGCGAAACACCGGGAAAACAAAATTTGATTCGCGCATTAAGCGAAGTCATGGGTGATGGCAGAACGGCTTTTAAGCTTGCAATCGAAGTTCATGAAGCGGCAACCCTTCAGGCTTTGGTTGACTGTATGGACGCCGGAGCGATTTGCGGCTACGGCGAAGTCCAGGTCACGCAAGTCGATGGATTCGAATAAACTCTAGATCGGCTCACCGATTTTTCCACTTTTCCTGCGGTACGAATTGACACGATGTTAGCTAAGGATCTTATCAATCGGTTAGAGCGGCTCGGGTTGCTCGACCAGGAAATTATCGAAGCATTGCGAGAGCAACTCGCGCAAAGTGGTGCTCGAGTTACGCCCGAGGCTGTCGCGAAACTGTTGGTCGACAACGGCCAATTGACTCGTTTTCAAGCAACCAAATTAATCGGGGAACTGCGAAGCAGCGAGTATCCTGACACGGAAGATGACGTTGAAGTTGTAGACGAAGCGGGCGATGACATGGCTCTGCTGGATGGCGAAGACTCTTCAGGCTTCGTAGTTGAAGTGGTCGATGAAATCGCGGAAGCGGTAGAAGTCATTGATTACGACCAGACAGTTCCGGTTCGCACGTCCGGGCGCCAATCAATCGCGAATCCGCACTCGGATCTGATGTCGATGGACGACCAGTCGGGTGCATTGTCGCCTCGTCGACGGAAGGTAAACTCGCCAAAGAAGGTAGAAGGTCCAGAGAAAAGCGTTTGGGATTCGTTTAAGATTTATGGGATTGCATCCATCATAATGGTGCTAGTTTTTCTTGGAGGCACACTTTACTTTGTTCTCAACAAAGGCGGTGCCGATGAATTCATCAGCGCTGCTAACAATCAGTACGACCAACGAAGTCATGCGGCAGCGCAGGCATCTTATGAAGCATTTTTGAGCAAGTATGGCGAGTCAAACCCGCACTCATCGATTGCTCGAACTCGAGCCGCGATGTGCAAGCTCTACTTGGCGTCGCAATTTACCAATCCCGTTCAAGTTATCGACGAATCCGAACGCATCCTCCCACAGATTGAAGCCGAGGTTGGCCTTGACGAAGAACGAAATAACTTAGCAGCGTTGCTTGTTGATATAGCGGACAACATTGCCAAGGCTGCGGGCGACGCCAAGACAACCGAGGATAAGCAGCGCCTGCTCAAAGAATTGGATCGGCAGATCAAGTTAACCGAAAATCCAACCTATGTGACGTCGGCGACACGGCAATCATTGTCGAGCCGCTTGCTAACGGTCGTCGAAACCCGTGCCCGCGTCCAACGCGACATCAATCGAAATCTACGGCTTGATGAATCCGTCCTTAGTATGGACGCGGATTTGAAGGAACAAAAAACCAAAGCCGCTTACGATACGCGAATGCAACTGCTGAGAGAGTTTCCGGAGTTGCGCATCGACAAACGAATTGTGGAGTTGGTCAAATCTGCAAGCGTTATCCAGCAAAAGCTGGTCAAACCGGCGACCGATCTTCCCACGGTCAGCAAGGAAGCATTGGCCACTGATTCGATAAAGAAAATTGTCCTCACCAGTCTAACAGGAGAGGCAGCACCTAGCCTTAACGATGAGGTCGTCTACATTCGTGTGCATGGGTCGATCCTGGCATTCAATGCCGCGAGTGGCAAGTTGCAATGGCGCCGTTATGTAGGCTATGGCCAGGACCACGCACCCGTGCCAGTCAATCCTGGCGGCCAAGCAGGAGTTTTGCTTTCGGATTCCCAGTCACTGGAAGTTCAGAATACTGAGAGCAAAGACGGTGCCATTCGTTGGCGAACAAAAATCGGTGAATCCTTCAGCCAGCCCATCGCGAGTGAGGGTGTGATCTATGTGTCAACGCAAAGCGGTCGGTTAATTGCGATCGAAGCCGACACCGGTCAACCGCGCTGGGCATCACTGCTCCCCCAGCCGCTTGAGGAAAGTCCTGGTACCAATGAGCGACCAGGTAAACTGTATATCACCGGCGATCACAGCAACCTGTATGTGATCGATAAAAAAAGTGGTAATTGTGGTGAAAGCTTCTATATCGGGCATGCAAAAGGTACGGTGTCAGTTCCACCAATTTCGCTGCAAGGTGAGAACGCTGGACACGTTTTCGTCTTTGAAAATGCGGGTGTTAATTATACGTTGATGCATGTGCTGAAGTGCGACAAGCAAGGCGGCGAACTGAAAGTTACCCAGCCACCATTTCGCTTAGATGGAAATGTGACCGTCCCTCCGGTGTTGGTGCTTGGACGCCGAATGATTGTGATCACTGATCTTGGCCAAGTTGCTGTCTACGATATTGAACAGACTGCCAAAGTTGAAGAACAGGTTTCGAAGGTGGCTGAACAGGTCGCGAGTTACGACGCGCCGACGAGCACGCAGATGGCCGTGGGTAAAAACCAAATGTGGGTCACGGGATCACGGATCAGACGCTTTGAATTGCAAGTCAGTACGGGTCGCGTCGTTCCGGGTTGGCTCAACCACGAAGGGGATGCCTTCATTGGCAGCCCGTTTCTAGTGGGAGGTACGTTGATCCATGCAAGAGTCCTGCGGGGTTCGACGGGGGTTCGCGTGACCGCTTGCAACCCCGAAAATGGCACTGCGTTTTGGCAGACGGATGTCGGTGTCCCCTTGGCCATGCTGGTCATGAAAAAAGATGGAAAAGGCTTCCACGCGATTACGTCGCAAGCCACTTTGTTCGAACTTGATGGACGTGCAATTTCTGAAGGTGCCACCACTGGTCCGATTGAAAATCCGGGTGGTAGCGGTGTCGCAAAACGCTTTGAAAAACCGCTCCGAATAGACGATCAACGTGCGGTTTTACTAAATCAGGAATCCGGTGGGCAGATTTGCGTTTACGACCCAACGCGAGAACGGGAAAAACTACGTTTGATCACCCTCGCCCTACCCGCAGGCAGCTTTTGCAAAGATGGCATCATCGCTGGAGATGGCTTGATGTTGCCGCTCGATACCGGCCGCATCATGCTGCTGGATTGGCAAACCGGCAGCTCACTTGGCAGTCCGTTTCAACCAGCCAGCGAGCCTGGAAAGACAGTGCTATGGACCCAGGCCGTGTCATTAACCAGCGATCCAAGCCAAGTTGTCATTGGCGACGATCGTAAGAAACTCTGGCGTGTACGGGTTGCAGAGCAAGTGCGTGAGCTTGGATCGGTTGACTTAGGCGAGCCACTATTGGGTTCGATCGCAGTCATCAACGATACGATTGTTGCTTCCGTCGCAGGCCCCGCCGCTGATTTTATTGTCTGCTTCGACGGTACTTCGCTGGCGGAATCCGCAAGAACATTGTTGGATGGCCGCATCGCGTGGGGCCCTTTCTCAGTCGGCAAAAGCGTGGTTGTTCAAACCAACGACGGGCTTCTGCGGGGGTTCGATGCGGCAGGAAAACCGATGATGCAGCCATTGCCATTACCGCCAGGTCAACTCGTGCCTGGAGTTAAGATCATCGGGGACAAATTGATCGTTGCAGGAAAGTCCGGGTGGCTCGTCGCCGTTGAGGTTTCAAGTGGAAAGTTGGTCGGAAAAACCGACCTTGGTCAGCCGCTATCAGGGCTCCCCATTGAAGCAGGAAAGCGATTTTTGGTGCCAGGTGCCGAAGGGGTTGTTTACATCTCCGATATCCCAAGCACTAGGGACACACCATGAGGCAACCTATCATGCAAGCTCATTCCGATTTATTTGCAAGGCGCGGTGGTTGCCAACGCAGAGATTACTTACGCGCCATCGCTGTTGTGCTTGCCATTGGCATGTTGGCGATTGTCGCTCCTGAGGGCACAGCGCAGACGGCGAACTACGCACAACAAGGTGAGCCCGAGGACGAAGGAATCGCCCTGCTACAAGCGATTCCGCACGACATTGTTAGGTTTGTCGACGCTGCAGGAGGTGGTTGGGCGAAAGTGAATATACTTCCACTGCCAGGACGCAAGGTCCCACCGATGCCCAAAGGCGATTTGGTTTTAGAAGTATTGAGCTTGTCGGGGCAACAATTTGTGGCGAAGTGGAGTGACATTAAGTCGATCGACCTATGGGAAGAAAGACTCGAACGTGAAACCGCGGAGCGGATGAAGAGTGGCGATTTCCAAGGTGCGTATCCTTACTTGGCAATCTTGATTCGCGATTTTCCTGCAAGACCCAATCTTAAAACCTTACGCAGTGAGTTTCTACTCAAGAATGCTGCGAAACGGTTCACTGCGGGCGAGCTTGATGCTACGTTGGCGATGCTTGAAGAGCTCCGCAGATTCAATCCCACATACAAACCTGAATTGGTCCTGAAGGTCATCAGCCAAGTCACCGACTCGATGATGAAGGTATTGATCGACGCCAACAAGCATGATGACGCCCAAACGGTGCTGGCGCGGCTACAACGAGATTACCCTAATAACGAAATAGAGTCGATCAAAACTTGGGACGTTAAGTTTTTGGAGATGTCCAAGGAAAAGCGCAAAGAAGCGATTGCAGCAAAGGACAAACAGGACTGGCGACCTGCACGTCGTTTAGCCCTCGAAAGCCTGTACCTTTACCCTAAGATTCCCGGCGGGAAAGAACTGGTAAAGGAGATCGATGTCGCATACCCGCTTGTTCGCGTCGGTGTGATGCAATCCGCGACCGACCTGGATCCAACCAGAATCGATAATTGGGCATCTCGTCGAGCGGGTCGCCTTGTGTATCGAACGTTATTTGAAATGCGCGGTACAGGACCTGAAGGCGGTGAGTACGATTTCATTTTAGGTGACGCTGAACAGAGCCCGGATCGGTTGCAATTTGACCTGACGCTGAGCCAACAAAAAATGCGTCCACCATTGGATAAAGTCAGCTCACAAATGATCGCTGATTTGATCGCAAGTCGTTCGCTGACAGACTCCGAAACTTACAGCGCACCTTGGACTGCGGCAGTTGATTCCATGACACTACGTGGTCCACAACAACTTTCGTGTCTGTTGCGGCGCCCGAATGTACTGCCTGCCAGTCTCCTGCAAATTCGCATCGACGGTGGCATGATTGGGCTTAGTCCGGGGGAACCAACTGGCGTTTATCGAAGATTCAGTGATACAGCGGGCGAAGTAAGTTTCAAACTGACGGGAGAGCCGGCCACTTCCACTCAACCAAAAGAGATTGTTGAATTAAAGATGGCCAACGCAGGTGACGCGATTTCAAGTTTGCTGCGAGGTGAAATTGACATCATCGACCACCTTTTTCCCGCCGACGCCAACCGCTTACGTGAAAAACGCCAAATCGTTGTTGAAGATTTTCCGCTGCCAACCGTTCATATGTTGGTCCCATGTTCTGACCACGCATTCATTGCCGATCGAACATTTCGCCGCGCGTTGTTGTATGGCATCAACCGCGAGGACATCCTTAATGGTGAATTGTTACAAAACCAGCCATTTCCTGGTTGTCGAGTGATTTCGGGGCCATTCCCAGCCGGCGTGGAACCAAATGATCCACTTGCGTATGCGTATGACGATAGTATCTTGCCGCGATCCTATCAGCCGCAATTAGCGTCGTCATTAATGGAGTTGGCGCGTAAGCAACTCGTAGACGTCGCATTGAAAACAAAATCCAATGCACCGGAACTGATGCCGATTAGGCTAGCGACCCCAGACGATGACCTCTCTCGTTTTGCCTGTGAAGCGATCAAGACCCAGTGGGAAGCCATTAAAATTAAAGTCGAGGTTGTATCGCTTCCGCCAGGCAAAACGTGGCCCGAAACTGGGACCGCAGACATCGTGTATGTGGCTGCTGCGGTTTGGGAACCGACGATCGATGCCAGACGAATCCTAGGCCCCGACGGGCTGTCACAAAGCCAAGATCAATTGATCGGACTCGGACTACGTCGCCTTGAAGGTGCCAACAGTTGGGGCGATGTGCGCGAGCGTCTCAATGAATTGCACGCCATCGCGAGCCATGAGCTGCCCATCATTCCACTTTGGCAGGTGGTCGATTCATTTGCATATCGTCGCGATTTGACTGGTATCGGTAGTAAGATCGTATCCCTGTATCAAAATGTAGAACGCTGGCGGCTAAGCTTCTGATGCGAATGTCTCGTCTATCATCTTTTGTGATTTCGTTATTCTCAAAAACGTTTTTCATTGCCATGACGATGGCAATGGGAACTTTGCCGTTTGCCCACGGCGTTGGTGTTCCTGAACCTCCGTCGCCAATTGTCGACGCCAGTGCAACACCTAGTACTACGTCCAATATTACGCCTAGCGCACCATCGCCTCCAGCGGCAGAAGTACCAGACGAGCAGGTGCCATCGGAGGCAAGCGAGGAAATACCTTGGGACTATTCACCTTATAAAGTTCGAATTTGGATTGCCAGCAACGATGAGCGCGCAAATGTTGAGAGAATCTCAGCACCGTTGCTTGACTATCTTGACCGACCGTTTGCGGCAGCGTGGCGTTCCACGGTAGGAGAAGCACCCGCAGCCGTTCGTTCAGCCGTTGACCGTGGATTCGCTTCGATTAATTATGAAGCGTTGGCGTCCGCTGACCCTGTTCTGGCAGTGAAACGTGACCATGTGGATGCTCCGCGGATACGTTTTGCGGCCGACGCAGCCAAGTATGTTAAGAAATGCATGTCGACTTCCGATCGTTTTGCTGAAGTGTCCCGACGTGGCCAAGCCAACGGCAATCCGACGCTCGATGGCATCGATAAGATCATGTCGATTATCGATGGCGACTCGCTGGCTGTAAGCGCTGCATGGAAAGACAGTAGCACCGAAGCAGTACTGCTAAACCGCGGCATGGCGGCTGCATTGACATCACCGGTTGCGAAGCTCATTCGCCTGCCGATTGATAATCTTGTAACCGAAGAAATCCAGGACCATGACAAGATTTTTATCGTCAAGGTTGATTGCAATGCGATACCCCTGCGGATTGAAGTCGTCGAGCTGGACTGTTTAATGAGGTTTTTTTCGCCTGTGGTCACGAGTCAATCGCTGGACTTTGCGTCATTACCATCCGTGATCGGACAAGCCGTGATTGACGCATTTGGGCCACTGGTCCGCGTCGAAGATGCAGGCCAAAAGACGGCGATTGGGCTTGTCCGAGCTGCGGGACTGGTAACGGAAGAAGTCAGCCCAATCTTGATTAATTCAGGTGAGTTCCTGCAGCCTTTGATTCGTAAGGATGATCGCAACAGTAACCCGTTGGCAATCGGAACAATCCCCTGGTGCTTTCTTCACGTCAAGAAAGTCGAAGGAGCACGCGTTGATATGAACATCTACGCCGGTCGGGCTGGGGGACTGCAAGGACGCAAAAATAAACGCACCTTCAGGATGGCGATTCGCACTCGCCCCGTCGGACCTAGCACGACGATCCGATTGCATGCTCAACGCGCGCCAGACGAAGCGCTCGCAGGTTATGAGATTTACGAAAAGGAACTGGAGGGCATCGATATGAAGCTCGTCGGCAGAACGGATTGGGACGGTCGGCTCGTTGTCCCCAAAGCTGATTCCCCAATGAGGCTGCTGTATGTTAAAAATGGCGGTGCCGTGTTGGCAAGGTTGCCTCTGGTTCCTGGTCTCACATCCGTCGAAGTTGCCGACCTCTTAGGTGATGACCAGCGACTTCGCGCGGAAGCGTATATCCGTGGCGTTCGAAACGCCATCATTGACCTGATTGCGGTTCGCACCCTGCTCGCCGCTCGGATTCGACTGCGGTTAGAAAAAGGTCAAATGCCTGAAGCAAAAGACCTACTAAAGTCATTGCAAGAACAGCCGACCTATGACGTCATTGCCAACGACATGGGCAAAAAATTGGTTCAAATCAGAGGTCGAAATTCAATCGACCAACGAAAAATCGATAAGATGTTTGCTGATGGTCGTGAAATGCTCGTTAACAATATAAATTCTAAACTGCTGCGTGAATTGGAGGCGGACGTTGCGTTAGCAGAAGCAAACAACGGAGTCTGGAAACCCAAGCCTAAAGTCGGTGCTGAGGAAAGCTCAACCTCTCAGCCACCTGCCGCTGCACCGGCGTCCAATGCACCGGCGTCCAATGCACCCGTGTCCAATGCACCCGTGTCCAATGCACCGGCGACGACACCCGCAGCGGGCGCACCACCATAGTTTAGAGTCGTAGTGGATCTTGTTAAAGTTCCTTCCGCGCGGGGATCTTGACAAGGTCCACTACAAGTTCCGACCGTTATTTTCGCCAAGTAAGTGAGCGGCAAGGCGCTAGCGGGCAGTTGATTTAGTTGTGGTTTGAATTTTAGCGTGCAAATCATAACCCGAATGCGTAAGCGAGGGATCGCAGTGGTCCCTCGCTTACGCAGCGG
>JAYVSE010000238.1:0-18695 GCA_043775635.1 Planctomycetaceae bacterium
AAGAAAGATGCACGCCGGTAAATAGAGGGAATTAACCCTCTCGCGACAACGGGGAGGCATGAGGCCCGAAAGGGCCTCAGCCTTACCCACTTACTTAAGGCAGCGATTTGACATCGGATTGCATTGCTTGTACGATAACTCAATATTCAACGTGCATTTCAATATGCGGCTGAATCCCACCGACCCAATGAGCATCCTGAAATCTTAAAATATTTATTTTTTGGTTTCCTATTTGCTCCCTATCTGAATAACGAAACGATCCACTTGATTGCACCAATCGAGTATGAAGCAGTTTTTGAGAATAGGCTGCGATTTTCGTCGTTGTTTGCCTTGCTGTCAGTTGTTTGCCGTTTGACTGTCATCGTCGTGTCGTTGCGCTCGCGCCGCGGACACTTTTTCATTTGGTTTTCTCGCTGAGGAGCGTCGATCATGCGTTGCTACGGAAATAATCTTAGTCGTCGTGGTTTTTTAACTGCCGGAGCATTGGGCGGTTTGGGGCTATCGCTTGCCGACCTATTGATGATGCGGGAAGCGCACGCGGACCAAAAGCAGTATGATTTTATCGAAGCCAAGGCGAAAAGCGTCATTCATATTTTCCTTCCTGGTGGCATGGCCCAGCAAGAATCGTTTGACCCCAAGCCGTTCAGTCCGCTGGAATATCGCGGCGAGTTCCGCACCATCAAAACGAACACGGGTGAAGAAGTTTGCGAAACGATTCCTAACCTAGCAAAGTGTGCGGATAAGTTTTCAATCATCCGCTCAATGACTCACGGTGAAGCCGCCCACGAGCGTGGCACTCACAACATGTTCACGGGATACAAACCTAGTCCAGCCCTGGTATTTCCAAGCTTCGGCAGCGTGATTAGTCACGAGTACGGCCCCCGTAATAATCTTCCACCGTATGTTTGCGTGCCCAACGTGCCTAACGAGTTTGCAGGCAGCGGTTATTTGTCCAGTAGCTTTGGACCCTTCGCGCTCGGTGATGATCCGACCAGGGCCGAATTCAAGGTTCGCGATTTGAATTTGGCTGACGGTGTCGACGCCGAACGTTTCGTGCGTCGCAAATCCGCGCTTGATATTGTCAATCGAAATTTTGCCTCGACGTCGACCTCTGATAACGTCACCGCCATGAGTACCTTCTACGAACGTGCTTACGGCTTGCTCGATACACCTGCCGCACGCGAGGCGTTTGACATCAGCAAAGAAGACAATGGCCTCCGCGATCGCTACGGTCGCAACGAAGCTGGTCAACGCCTTTTGATGGCTCGCCGGCTTGTCGAAGCAGGCGTGCGTCTGGTCACGATCACGTACGGTGGCTGGGATATGCACGAGCAGATCACGACCGGTTTCCGCAATACGATGCCGGCGCTCGACGTGGCGCTGTCGACGTTGTTAGATGACCTGTCACAGCGTGGGCTGCTCGGTGAAACAATGGTTCTGGTCAGCAGTGAATTTGGTCGCACTCCCAAGATCAATTTGACGGCGGGACGCGACCATTGGCCTAAGGTTTTCAGCACTCTTGTCGCTGGTGGCGGCATCAAGGGTGGCGTAGTCTATGGCAGCAGCGATTCGACAGCCAGCGAACCAGAAGACAATCCAGTCAGCCCCGCGGACCTAGCGACAACGATGTACCACCTGCTTGGGATCGTTGCCGACAAGGAATTGATGGCCCCTGGTGATCGACCGATCGAAATTGTTGACGGTGGCAAAATAATCCAAGGCCTGTTGGCGTAGCCGACAGTTTGCGGGTCGTTGATTTTGTTGTGTTTTGAATTTTAGCGTGCAATTCATAACCCGAATGCGTAAGCGAGGGATAGCAGTTATCCCTCGCTTACGCAGCGGGTTTCTAAGGGCTGGTTTGTTGTTGAAGGTGTCGGCATGATTGGATTCACAAAACGAAAGCCTCTTGGATCTCAGGTGCTTGAGCGCTCTCGTACGCTCAGGCTGCTAGGGGTTATCGGGCTGGCTGGGCTTGCCTTGGTCGCAAAATCTACCGATGCCGCTCAGCCGACGGTGTCGCGACTTGAGCCGCTCGGTGTTGTCCGTGGTGAACCGGTCAAAGTGACGCTGCACGGGGATCGGATCGGAGATGCATCGACCGTGCTTTTTGATCGACCTGGGCTGGTGGTAACTGAGCTCAAGGCAGTTGACAACAATAAGGTGGAAATAACGGTAACTGCGGATGCTAACGCCGACCCAGGCTTGTATCCGATCCAATTAGTCACAAAAACTGGCATTAGTAATCTGCGTTTGATCGGCGTTGGTGCGATGCCAATCGTCAATGAAGTCGAACCAAACAATGATTTTGATTCCGCTCAAAAAGTTGACGTGAATCGAACCATCGAAGGTGTGGTCAAGTTTGAAGATGTCGATTACTTCGCTGTCGACCTCGCCGAAGGGCAGTTAATTCATGTTGAAGCCGAAGGCATTCGCCTAAGCTACAGCGTCAACAATCAGATCTTTGATCCGTATGTTGCGGTTCTCAATGAGGGACGATTCGAAGTTGCGAGTAGCGACGATTCAAGCTTGTTTCAACAAGATGCGTTGCTGGCGTTCAAAGCACCCAAGGCTGGTACTTACAAAGTCGTGATTCGTGACAGCAGCTTTACCGGACATGACCAAGCGTATTATCGGTTGCATGTTGGTACGTACCCACGTCCGATTGCGGTCATTCCAGCCGGACAAAAACCAGGTGAACTCTTAACCGCGACGTTAGTCAATTTGACCGGTAATGGCGGTGAGATGGTCATGTCTCAGGCGCAGGTGCAATTGCCCAGCGAACCAGTCGAAAGATTTCCTGTTGTGACCAAAACAGACGCTGGCATCAGCCCCTCACCCAACTGGATTCGCGTTAACCATCTACCTGTTACGGTGGAAACGGAACCGAATGACGACATTGCCAAGCCCAACACGACCACTGCGCTAGGTCCTGATCAACCTGGCGGTGCTTATTGCGGCGTCATCGGGCAAACCAACGACATCGATTGTTATGGAATCGAATGCAAAAAAGGCCAAAAAATCCAAGTCACTGCCTTTGCCCGGAATATATTGCGGTCATCGTTGGACAGCGTTGTGAACGTTTATGGGCCGAACAATAACGGCATCGGTGGAAATGACGATGCGGATGGCAAGCCCGATTCATTTTTCGAATTCACGGCTGCCGAAGACGGACTTCACAAGGTCCGCATCACCGACTCTTTGCAACGTGGCGGCCCGGCATTCGCCTACCGCATCGAAGCTGTCTTGGCGACTCCCAAGTTATCGTTGGATCGCAAAGAAATGGATCGTGACGAGGCACTCGCAATTGCAGTCCCGAAAGGGGGCTCGATGGCGATGATGGTCACGGCCAAACGCGAAAATTTCGGTGGTGAACTTAAGCTAGATCTATTTGATCTACCGCCCGGTGTTACCGCGACGACTTATCCAATTCGTGGCGATCAGTCGGAAATTCCAGTGATCTTATCGGCGGCGGCTGATGCTCCCGATGGCGCGGCATTAATCCGGCTCACGGCCGCAAACGTCGACCCCAATCTGCCAGTGACCGGCGAGCTTAGTCTTCGGCACAAGTTGTTGTTGGGCCAAAATCGTGTCGACATGTGGGGTTTTGACTCCAAGCGGTTAGCGGTCAGTGTTGCTGATGCCGCTCCATTCAAAATCTTGTTGCAGCAGCCTGGAACTCCCATTGTTCGCGATGGAAGCAAGGGGCTGAAGGTTACGATTGAAAGAAGCGAAGGCTTTGATGGAGAAGTCTCCCTTTCAACGCTTTACAACCCACCCGGTATCGGCGTCAACAATGGTCTTAAGATCGAAAAAGGCCAGAACGAAGTGGTCATTCCGATCACCGCTAACGGCGGCGCTGCAACCGGGATTTGGCCGATGGCGTTGATCGCTCGCTACGGTACCGCCCAAGGCCAAGCTAAGTTGATCACGCCACCGATCATGCTCGATGTTCAAGAAATCGAATTCAAATTTGCGTTCCCGCGAATCGCAGGTGAATTGGGTACCGAGACAGCACTAGGTGTTGGCGTTGAAATCATGCGACCGTTTGTGGGCACTTGTGAAGTCCAATTGGTTGGTCTGCCAGCAGGCGTCACGTCAGCGGCACCGATTCAACCAGTGACAGCGGAAACAACCACGATTACATTCCCCATTACAATCGCTGCAGATGCGAAAGTCGGGACACATAAAACCCTCCATTGCGTTGCAACCATTCGCAGCGATGCAGGCGAAATCATTCAAACTCAAGGCATTGGCGAGCTTCGTATCGATCAACCTCTGCCGCCTAAAGTTGAGGTAAAAGCTCCTGAGCCGGTAGCGGCTCCTGCCGCCCCAGCGCCAGTTAGCCCACCGGCACCCGAAGTGAAGCCTGTCGCCAAGCCATTAAGTCGCTTGGAACAACTTCGCCAGATGAAGAACTAAGGAATGCCCAATCAATAAGTGGGATAGGCTTCCAGCCTGTCAATCGAGAAACGACAGGCTGGAAGCCTATCCCACGTTTTCAAATGAGCAAGTCAATCGGATTCAACGAACCTATGACACACCATCACCCAACCACTCCTCAAAGGCGCTGTCTTCCTATATTCGACCGGAGGACGCGTTTATCGTTCGCTCTCATCATCGGTCTGTCCTGGTCGTCAACGTTGGTCGCCGCCGAACCTGCCGAATCCGCAACGCCGCCTAGCAATTCGCCGATCATCCCCGAGTTCGCGATTTATCCACCAGAAATCTTGCTCGACTCCGCTCGTGATACACAGTCATTCAGCGCTGTGATGACGCGCGATGACGGCGTATCGTTGGACATCAGTGATCGTGTTGAATGGACGCTTGCCGGTGCAGCGGTCGCGTCGATCAAGGGCTTCGCCATGCTTCCCATCGTTGATGGGACTGCAGAACTTGTCGCGAATTACAACGGTGCGACGCGAAAAATACCGGTCAAAGTTGCCAATGCAGCCACTCGCTTTCCGATCAGTTTCGAAAAAGACGTGATGCCAGTGTTGACTCGATCTGGGTGCAACACAGGCTCATGCCATGGTGCTGCCCGCGGCAAAGACGGGTTTCGGGTCAGCCTATTTGGCTTCGACCCGGTAGGAGATTATCAGCGAATCACACGTGAAATCGGCGTTCGACGAATCAATTTGGCGGTTCCCGAAGAGAGCCTGTTTTTGAAGAAGTCAATCGGTTCAGTGCCGCACACCGGTGGCAAAAGATTTGGTGCCGACTCGGAATATTATGCGGTCATGCTTGAATGGCTGCGAGACGGTGCGCTGATCGATGCCGCAGACAAGAAGCCACCCAAAGTTTCGTCCGTCGCAATCTATCCGCAACAAGCCGTCTTGGAAGGCGCGAACGCTAAACAGCGATTCGTTGCCGTTGCCACGTATGCTGACGGTAGCACTCGCGATGTCACCGAACTGGCAGCGTTTTCAACCAACAACCCTACCACAGCCACCATTGACGCAGCAGGCAATGTAACCGCAGGTGCACGTGGTGAAGCCTATGTGATGGCACGCTTCGATACATTCACCGTTGGCAGCCAAGTATTGGTCCTGCCTGAAAATCTTCAATACACCGCGCCCGCAATCACCGGAAATTACATTGACGAACTTGTTGGCAAAAAGCTTCAACAAGTCCGCATTACCCCAAGTCAACTTTGCACTGACGAAGAATTTTTACGTCGCGTCACGATTGACATCACGGGTATTCTTCCATCCCCAGAAGAATTCGTTCAGTTTGCGGGAGACGTAGCACCGGACAAACGACAAGCTCTCGTCGATCAACTCCTGCTAAGAAAAGAATTTAGCGAAATCTGGGCGATGAAGTTCGCACAGTTGTTAATGATTAAGAGTGCTAACGACGTCAGTTACAAGTCAGCGTTCTTGTATGCAAATTGGTTGACAGATCAATTCGCCCGCAACGTGCCCATTGACCAAATGGTCCGATCTCTGCTGGGCAGTGTCGGTGGTACGTTCACCAGTCCCGAAACCAATTTCTATGAAGTCGAGCGCGACACTCTGAAGACGGCTGAAAATGTCGCGCAGGTGTTTATGGGAATTCGCACTCAATGCGCTCAATGCCATAACCATCCGTTTGATCGTTGGACGATGAACGATTACTACAGCTTTGCCGCTTTCTTTGCTCAAGTCGGTCGAAAGCAAGCGGAAGACTATCGAGAAAAAATTGTTTTCAATCGGTTCGGTGGCGAAACAAAGCACCCGGTAACTGGCCAAGACATGAAGCCAAAGTTCCTTGGCGGCGATACGCCCGACTGCAACGGCAAGGATCGGCGAGTCGTCTTAGCTGATTGGCTGACGGCCCCTGACAATCCATACTTTGCGACATCGATTGCCAATCGCGTTTGGGCTCACTTCACCGGAGCTGGACTGGTCGATCAAGTCGATGATATTCGTGCCAGCAATCCGGCCAGCAATCCTGAACTGTTCAAAAAATTAGGCGAGAAGTTGGTGGAGTATAAGTTCGACTTCCGTCGTCTGGTGCGAGATATTTGCACCAGTCAAGCGTATCAACGCAGTTCAATGGCGGTTAACGGCAATGAAACCGATACACGAAATTATTCGCATGCGTTGGTTCGCCGAATTCCCGCTGAAAGCCTGTTGGATTGCATTTGTCTGGCCACGGGAGCAGCAGACAAGTTTCGTGGATTGCCACTCGGTGCACGCGCTGTGCAAATTGCCGACGGTACCACCAGTAACTACTTTTTGACATCCTTTGGTCGCTCACCACGAGTCACGGTTTGCGATTGCGAAGCGACAACAGATCCGTCCCTGTCGCAAGCTTTGCACCTGCTGAATGGCAGCAGCGTGCATAGTAAAATCAGCCAAGGTGGCTTGGTCAATCGAATGTTGAATGAACAAAAGATGCCGGTGGATGACATCATCAAGGCACTTTATGTCCGCTGCTTGTCACGCAATCCTAACGAAGCCGAATTGAACGATCTTCGAGCAACCGTGGCTGCCTCACCCGATCCAATACAAGGGCTAGAGGACGCGTTCTGGGCCATTCTCAATAGCCGAGAATTCGTATTCAATCGCTAACCGCGACAGTTCCATTGTCGACTTAAACCCAATTATGCACATGTCGCGAAAATACCAACTCGGCACAACACTCACGCTCGCTTCATTGGTTCTGGCAAGCAATGTCTTTGCTGATGAAGCTCCGCCCGCAGTAGCCGTTGCTGCGCCAAAGATCACCTACGAAGATCATATCAAGCCGATCTTTCGTCAGCACTGCTTCACTTGCCACAACCAAGGCGAAGCCAAAGGCGGTTTGGCCTTGGACTCCAACGGTGCCCTGATGACCGGCGGCGGAAGCGGTGCAATTGTGCTCGCTGGCGATCCTCAAGCAAGTCGTTTGTGGCAGTTGATCGCTCATACCGACGAACCAGCGATGCCACCGGAACAGGATAAAATTCCGCAAGAACAAATCGATCTGGTTGCAGCCTGGATTGCGGGTGGCATGCTGGAGAACATGGGTTCTAAGGCGGCCAAGCCAAAGGTGAATAATCTCGCCTTCGCCAGTGTCGGCCCTGGGAAGCCAGAAGGCCCTGCTGCCATGCCAGAATCAGTACCACAAGCGGTTCCAGTGGTGACATCGCGTGCGTCTGCCATCACTGCAATCGCAACCAGCCCTTGGGCACCACTGATCGCCGTCGCGGGCCAAAAGCAGATTGCACTTTATCATAGTGACACCGCGCAACTTCTTGGCGTGCTTCCGTTCGCAGAAGGCATCGCTCAGTCGCTCCGGTTCAGCCGCGATGGATCGTTTCTTGTCGCCGCCGGCGGTGAGCATTCAGCCAAGGGCATCGCCGCTATTTATGAAATCAAAACCGGCAAACGGGTCGCTACCATCGGTGACGATCTGGACGTTGCGTTTGATGCGGATGTCAATAACAACATGACGCAAGTTGCACTCGGTGGCCCGCAAAAGATGTTACGGATTTATGACACGGCGACGGGCGAGTTACTGTTCGATATCAAGAAGCATACCGATTGGATCTATGCGGTCGCCTTTAGCCCTGATGGCGTCCTCATTGCATCTGGCGATCGTTCGGGTGGATTATGTGTTTGGGAAGCCAGCACGGGACGTCAGTTCCTCGATCTGGTTGAACATAAAAGTGCCATCAACTCAATCGCATGGCGCGACGATTCCAATGTATTTGCATCTGCCAGCGACGATGGAACAGTAAAACTTTGGGACATTGTAGAAGGCAAAGCGATCAAGACGATTCCTGCCCACGGCGGCGGTGTGACGAGCGTAAAGTTCGATCATCAAGGACGCTTAGTAACCAGCGGCAAAGACAACCGTGTGAAATTATGGGATGCAGCCGGGAATCTTGTTCGTGAGTTGCCGCCGATGTCAGAAGTTGTTTTGGAGGTTGCGATATCTCATGATGGATCCAGAATCGTCGCCGGTGATTGGACTGGTAAGGTCTTGGTGTCACAAAGCGAAACGCCAGAAATCTCCACCGCGATTGCAGCGAACCCGCCTTCAGTGCAGCAACGCCTTGACGAGGCCAATGCCAAACTTGCCGCACTTGTCCCCGAATTCGACAAGACGCTGGCGGAGTCGAATACGGCTTTGGCTGCGTTCACTGCTGAAACGACCAAACGCGTCGCTTTACAGACAGAAAAACAAACAAAACTTGTGGCTGCCGAAGTTGCAAAACAGGCTTCAATCGCTGCTCTGGCGGCTGCCGAGCAAATCAAAAATGAGCTTCCGGGTTTATCAGCGCAAAGCACGGGTAAACATGACATCGTGATCGCTACGCGACTTGCACCTCTGGACACCGACGCCGCTCAAGAAGAACTCGCCAAACAAGAAACCGAAGTTGCTGCATTGTTCAGTCAGATCGCAGTCAAACGGCGCGAGCAAATTGGCTCCCGAGCGGCTGCGGTCGTAAAGCAACAAGAATCGACCACGATACTTGCTGCAGCCGAAGCGATGAATCCGACAATTGTCGCCGCAGAAGCGGCGGAAGCGGCGTCCAAAGCTGCTGCTGATGCCGCGAAGGCAAAGCATGATGCGATCCCGGCACAAAGAGCAGAAATCGAAAAGTTGGTCAAACAACTCTCCGAAGCGGTTTAGGCTGAGCCCTCTCCCACGACCGACCAACTCGACTATATCATTTCAATCTCGTTTCACTGTTTTCCCAAACGAATGATTGATTTGACATGGCTGATGTTAGAGTTGCCGAAGTTTTGCTCCGTCCCGAGACTGCGGCGCTGCGGTTCTTGCCCGAAGGTCCGTATCCGACGACGCGAAATGGCGAACTGAGCTGGGTTGGAATCCAGCACGGCACCGAAAGCCGAATCGGATCGATCAATCTTTTAAACCTAGTTACCAAAAGAAATCAAACCTTTGATCTCCCTGGTCGCCCTGGATTTGCATTTGCATGTGACGACGGATTGTCTTTCGTTGTCGGTTGCGAACGATCCTTGGGCCGATTCGTTCCTCAAACCGGTTCGTGGGACCCCTTTTGTGAAAGCGTCGATGTTGATGTTGAAAACACGATCATCAACGATGGAATGATTTGGGGCGATAACTTAATTTTTGGGACGAAAGACTTAGAATTCAAAACCAAGAAAGCGGGACTCTATCTTTGGCGAGGTACGGACAAAAAGTTAATTCGCTTGCGCGACGACCAGATTTGTAGCAATGGCAAAGCGATTCGTGAAACGACCGCCGGGCTTGAGTTGATCGACATCGATTCACCAACTCGGCAAATCGCCGCGTATGCACTTGATATCGCTGACGGAACGCTTGGAGCACGGCGAGTGCTAATCGATTTAACGAATGATCCCGCCGTACCAGACGGTGCCATGCTGACGCCCTGCGGCGAAGGCATCATCGTATCGATGTTCCATCCCGGCAATGCAACCGACGGCGAAGCACGCCATTATGACCTTGCGACCGGTAAGCTCGTAACAACCTGGGTAACACCGGAATCACCGCAGAACACTTGTCCGATGTTGATCGGCATCAATGGACGCGTCACGCTGGTGATGACGACAGCCGTCGAACACATGGATCAAGCAAGGCAACAATCGTGCCCTAATGCTGGTTGTTTATTCGTTGGCGAAACCGATTTCGATCGCGTCACGCCAACTCCAACATTCCCTGCCTAAAACGACAGCAAAGAGTAGGAAGCGACAGCACCGAGTAGGGAGCGACAGCACCTCGCGGGCACGACGCCGCAGATGAGTTCACGAGCCAGATTGTTGCCTGGAAAATCGAGCTATTCGCCGCCATACTACTTGCCAGGATAATAACGAACGGGATGGACATAAACAGATATACCGCCTTGCCCATGCTCGGCATGGGCGGCTGCCAGACAAGCTGACATGGCAATACTGGCAATACTAATCACAAAGGCTAGAATTGCTTTACACCGCTAGATACAAGAACCCTTTGGAAACAAACGCTATGCCATGAAATACCTGTTGTTTTCTGACCTGCATCGCGATAAAGACGCTGCGACGATGTTATTGAAGGCGTCTCGCAATGTCGATTTTGTGATCGGTGCGGGTGACTTTGCCAATCGACACGAAGGACTCTTTGACACCTTAGATATCCTCTGTGACATCAAGAAGCCTTCCATTCTTGTTCCTGGCAATGGAGAAACGTTTGAAGAGTTACGTGACGCTACAGTCGATTGGAAATCGGCAACGGTTTTGCACGGCACAGGCGTAGAAATTGATGGCGTTTCTTTCTGGGGGCTTGGTGGCGGAATTCCCGTCACGCCGTTTGGTTCATGGAGTTATGACTTTAGCGAAGAGCAGGCGACCGAAATGCTTGCCGGCTGTCCCGACGCGGCTGTTCTTGTCGTCCATTCCCCGCCACTGGATACCGTGGACCACGATATCGCTGGACGTATTCGCGGCAGCCAATCGATACGGCAATGCGTGGAAACTAAACAGCCTAAACTAGTTGTTTGCGGTCACATCCATAGCGATTGGGGCAAGCAAATGAATTTAGGCACTACGAAAATCATCAATGCGGGCCCCAGGGGAATCATTGTGGAAATGCGACAACCTGGATGAAGTCAAATAAAAAATTGATTGCGTGCCAACGATCACCCCAGAATTCGATTCAGTGTTGCGCTCGGGCGCATCGCTTGATTGGCAAGAGCATCGTCAGGGTCATAATATCCACCCAATTCAATCGGCTTGCCTTTGGCAGCGTGTAGTTCCGCGAGTATCGTCGCTGCATTTGACTTTAATTCGTTTGCCATCGGTTGAAATTGATTCTGCAAGGCTTTATCTTCGGACTGCTCAGCAAGGGCCTGTGCCCAGTAGAGCGCCAAGTAGAAATGGCTTCCGCGATTGTCCAGGCCATCGACATCTCGTGCGGGCGACCTGTCGTCAGCGAGCAGTTTCGACGTCGCAATGTCGAGTGTTTTCGCAAGCAACTTCGCCGACACGTTGCCGGTCTTGATACTCAAGTCCTCCAACGACACCGCAATGGCAAGAAACTCTCCTAGCGAATCCCAACGCAGGTGTCCCTCTTCGACAAACTGTTGAACGTGCTTGGGTGCAGAGCCGCCCGCACCGGTTTCGAACATGCATCCGCCAGCCAACATTGGTACGATCGACAACATTTTGGCGCTGGTGCCAAGCTCAAGGATCGGAAATAGGTCCGTCAGGTAGTCCCGCATCACGTTGCCGGTAACGGAGATTGTGTCCAAGCCATCTTTTGCACGTTGGCACGAATATCGAGTTGCAGCTCGCGGCGACATGATCTTGATCTCATAACCATCGGTTTTGTGCAACGTCAAGTAGTCGGTAACTTTGGCGATCAACAATCGGTCGTGCGAGCGCTGCTCATCGAGCCAGAAGACTGCTGGTACACCGGTGGCCGCGACGCGACCAACGGCCAAACCGACCCAGTCGCGAATCGGAGCGTCTTTCGTTTGGCACATTCGCCAAATATCGCCGGGCAGAACTTGATGCTCGATCAATACCGCCCCTGATTCGTCAACGACCCTCATCGTGCCCAGCTTATTGATGATGAATGTCTTGTCGTGCGAACCGTACTCTTCGGCCGCCAATGCCATCAGACCGACGTTGGACACACTACCCATCGTGGCTGGATTGAATGCGCCATGTTCTTTGCAAAACTGCAGCGTCTCTTCATACACAGCGGCGTAACTGCGATCTGGGATCAAGGCCTTCGTATCGTGCAGTTTGCCATCGCGTCCCCACATTTTTCCCGATGAGCGAATCATCGCTGGCATGGAAGCATCGACGATGACATCGCTTGGAACGTGAAAGTTTGTAATCCCACGGTCAGAATCGACCATCGCCAAACTCGGTCCGTTTGAATAAGCGGCCTCGATTTCGCTCATGATTTTAGACTGTAAAATCTTTGGCGAAGCATCAATCCTCGCGAGCAAATCTGCGACCCCGTTGTTAGGATTGACGCCCGCCTCATCAAGTTCTCGGCCCCATTTCTGGAACAAGTCATAGAAATAGACACTGATAGCATGACCGAAGATGACCGGATCGGAAATCTTCATCATCGTGGCCTTCAAATGCAATGATAGAAGCAGATCTCGCTGCCTAGCGTCTGCAAATTCCTTTACATAAAACACTCGCAGTGCCAAGCGGCTCATTACCGATGCATCAATGATCTCATCTTTCAGCAGGTCAAGTTGTTTCATCACAACGGCTTGGCCGCCTTCGGCTGTGAACTCGATCCGAATCGAGCTCGCCGCTGACATCACATGCGATTTTTCGCTGCCGTAAAAGTCGCCATGTTCCATGTGAGCGACATGGGTCTTGCTGTCCGAACTCCAACGACCCATCGAATGCGGATGGGCTTGTGCATATTGCTTGACCGGCAATGCGACGCGGCGGTCGGAGTTGCCTTCACGCAGGACCGGATTGACCGCACTGCCAAGGACCTTGGCATATCGCTTTCGCACGGATTCGTCGTCTGGGTTTGATGCTGAGTCGGGATAATTCGGAATCGCAAATCCATGTTCTTGGAGTTCTTTGATCGCTGCCGTAAGTTGCGGAAGTGAGGCGCTTACATTGGGAAGCTTGATGATATTGGCATCGGGAGATTTGACCAATTGACTGAGGAAGGCAAGCGAGTCGGGGCGTCGCTGTTCCTCTTTTAGGCAGTCTGGAAAGGCCGCAAGAATTCGTCCTGCGAGCGAAATGTCAACAAGTTCCAGATCAATTCCAGCGGCAAGCGTAAACTTTCGAACGATTGGCAACAGAGATCGCGTCGCAAGCGCAGGGGCTTCATCGGTTTTCGTGTAAATGATCTTCAGTTGACTCATAGCCGTGCGATGCTTTCGTGAATTTGAAGTGAATTCTTTTGAAACGGGATTGCCGTTTTTGCGAGTCTCTGCAATGCGCTTGCTGCCGTCAAGTGTGCACACGCTGCTCATCGCGCTGCTCATCGCGTTGCTCATCGCGCTGCGAGAGCAGGCGTTTCGTTAGTCAGCCCGCATAAGTCGCAAGCTCGCGATGCTACGGGACCAGCCGCGCGCCTGACAAGCGAAAAACGTCGAAGATTAACGCGATACGATTTTCAGTTGCTTCATGGTTTTTTGACGACTAGATCTGCCAAATACTTAATATCACCCCTAAGCTGACTCTTACCTCCCGTGAAGGAGCTGAACAGTCGTGAGATGTGAAAAGGCTGGTCCACGATCGTCAGGTTGTTGTAACGAACCAGCATCCGTCCAGCGATCCATGCTTTGCCGATAAAGGCGAGCATGAAATGTATCGCAAAGTTACCTTCATCGATCTCGGTGAAGGCTCCACCAATGGAAAGGCTTCCGGACAGCCGATCCAGGTGCTTCGAATTCTTTCCCAGCTTTTTTCTGATTTCCGTGTCTAACAACGTTTGCAGTTCCTTTGGATCAAACTTGATCCGGCACTGACAACCGTTCAACTGAAAAGGAGTGACTTCAACATTCATCGTTGAGTGAACTCTTGTAGGTTAGAACTCGTTTCTTGGTAAACATAGGCGACGGCGTTACTATGTCGACGTGTGAGGTCACGGACACGCCGATTGTGAGCAATGATCAGCGTAACCACCTCGAAGGCGATCAATGGCACCGCGACCCAGACCATCGTGCTGGCCTGAATGAAGTACATGATGATTCCGATGTAACAAAACCCAATTAAAAAGGTACGTGCCCATTCCTGATGCCGGACCAATCCGAAGGTGATCGCAAGATACGAAATCACCGAAATGAATCCGCCAATGGCCGCCACCGGGACGGCCAGGAACAGTCCAATCAGAATCGAAAACATTGCGAATAATAGGTGCAGCACGGCGAAGAAAATGAGGACAATCAAAAGTGCTGAAGTGCCTGCGTTGGGGTCGCTGACAGCGGATTGGGTAGCGATCGATTCTGGAACTGGGGATTGGTACGGATTCATGGTACTTCGCCTGACCTCCCGGCCTGAGTAGATTAGCTGACAAAGTAGTTCCGCAGGCAGAGACAAGGAACGAGAATGCTGAATACAGGCGATTCAGCGAGAAGTGTCACACTATGTCAACGCGTGGTCTTTTAGTGTCGCCTTTCGCTCCGCGAAAGATCGCTATTTCGCGGAGCGTTAGGCGACACTCAATTGCCGCACGATGCAAATCACTGTTTTTTTTAGATAATTGTTGATTTTGCAGATTACTATCCGTATAACCAGCAAACTAGTCTTTCACCGTGTCCTCTCATTTTGCTTTTTTCATCGATCCGTGGGTGCGAAAAGCGGTCCAACAAATTGAGCTACTATGAAGATCTCAAGCCTTGGTTTGATCCTGTCTAAACTCAGTGCGGCTAAACTCGCGCGACATCGCCTGCGGGTAAATAATGCGATTCGTTCGAGTCGACACCGTCAGGGTACGCGGCGGCAAGGGTTCGAACATCTCGAAGGTCGGTCATTGCTTGCGGGAGCCGACAATTTTGTCAATCGCACAAACCTCGGGTCTGTCATATCAGTTACCGACACTGGGACCAACGTCGGGTTTACGGCTGAATCAGGAGAACCAGCGCAGAGCGGTACGATTAATTCTGCCTGGTGGACGTGGACGGCTCCGGCCAACGGGACATTGGTGGTGGATACCATCGGCAGCAGCCTTGATACCTATCTTACACTGGCGACAGGTTCGGCAGTCAATGCACTGTCGGTAATCGCCCAGAATGATGATGATGGCAGCGGTGGCACGGCAAGCAAGGTCACCGCAATCGTAACATCTGGCACAGCCTACCAGTTCGCGATCGATGGTTTTGACACTGATACCGGGACATTTACACTCAATTTGGCCTTTGCGGCCACGGGAACTGAGGATTTCGGTGATGCACCGACCGCAGCGCAATCCGGGTTCTCGCTCAGCTACCCAACACTTCTGGCGGACAATGGTGCACGACATACACCGCTGGTAGGTTTTTCATTGGGCAGCAATGTTGATACCGAAGGCGATGGCAAGCCAAGTGCAGCGGCAAACCTGGATGACGCGACTGGAACCCCTGATGACGAAGATGGTGTGACATTTAACGGCACACTGACGAGCGGGAACGCTGGCAGTATCAGCGTTTTCGTGACCAATTCCGCAGGTGTCGTCAATCCGTATTTAGATGCCTGGATCGACTACAACCGTGACGGCGACTGGGCGGACAGCGGTGAGCAGATTTTCTCCGGGGCTGTCGTTGCCGGAACAAACACCCTGAATATCGTCGTGCCGTCAGGCGCTGTCGCGGGTCAGACTTACTCGCGCTTCCGACTACATGGTGGTGCGACTGGGTTAGCGGTCACTGGCCTATTCGCCAACGGAGAAGTTGAGGACTACGTGGTCAGTATCGCCAGTCCAGGCATCTGGGTTGCCCAAGGTCCCGGCCCAACGATCAATGCCCAGGTTGTGATTCCCCCAAATAACCCGGTCAATGGAGCTATTCAAGCGATTGCCCCACACCCAACCAATGCAAACATCGTGTTCGTCGGTACGGTCAATGGTGGCGTGTGGAAGACGACCAATGCAACCACGGCCAACACGTGGACACCGCTTACCGACACACTGCGATCTCAGTCCATTGGCGCGATCGAGTTCGACGTGACGGATTTGACGTTCAATACGCTGCTTGCCGGCACAGGGCGATGGAGCAACTATGCATCGATCGGTGACGAACAGGGCCAGTTGTACTACACGACAAACGGTGGGACTTCTTGGACAGTGTTTGCGCCAGCAGAGCTCAACAACCAGAAGATCTCTGCCGTGGCTGCCCGGGGCAACACTTGGCTGGTCACCTCAACTAGCGGTGGCGTCTACCGGTCGACGAATGGCGGAACCACCTTTACAAACATCAACGGTGTCAATGGTCTGGGGATCGGCGGTACGCAGGATATGGCTGCCGACCCATCCAACTCGAACCGGTTCTACGTCTCGATGCAAATTACTGGGGGTATCTTCCGAACTGACGACGCCGGGGCAACCTGGACAGACGTCACCGGGACCGTCACGGGAATCAATGGTGCATCTCGCGTCCGTCTGGCGGTGAACGCCAGTGCCGGGGTCGTGTACGCGGCCATCGGCGCGGGCGGAGCAGGCGGAGCAACGAACGTCTGGCGGTCCGCTGATCAGGGCGGTTCCTGGACACAACTTGACCAAGTCTTTGTTCATAACGGTGGCCAACAGAACCCCAATACTTCATTGGCCGCTGACCCCGCCAATGCGAATCTGGTTTACGTAGGCGGCGACCGCATCGCAGCTTCGCCGTTCACAGGCCTGAGTTACCGGGGCAACGCAGCCGCCGCGCCTGGTAGCCAGTGGTCGATTCTCGTCAACGCCGGGGCGACGAACACGGCCCCGCACGCCGATACCCGAGACATGGCGTTCCGGGCAGATGGCACCTTACTGGAATCCGATGACGGTGGCATGTATCGCAACACCAATCCGTCTGGGACAGGCTCCTGGGTTGCAGCGGCAGGAAACATCCAAGCCGTTGAAGTCCACAATGTCGCGTACAACTCCCTCAACAACACGCTCGCGATTGGGACTCAGGATAACGGCACCCATCTGCAACCGACGTCCGCGAACACACAATGGAGCTTCGTCAATGGCGGCGATGGCGGTGACGTCGCTATCGACAGTACTACGCTCGCCGCAAGTAATCAGTCGATAGTCTATATGAGCAGTCAGAACCTCGGTGGGTTCCGACGCGTCGTGTACGACAGCAACAACAACTTTGTCTCCAGCACGAACTTGGCCGCCATCACCTCGCCAATCTTCACCACGCCGATCGAGCTGAATACAATCGACCCGCTGCGGCTTCTGATCGGTGGACAAATCGCCCTATTCGAGTCTACGAACCAAGGGACGACGAACACGAACATCGGCGGACCTGGTCAACCGGCATTTTTGCAGAACGCAATGGTCTATGGTGGATCGCTCGGCGGCACTCCCAACCCTGACTTGATTTACGTGGGCGCAAACAGCACTGTATCGAAGCGAACGACAGCAGGCGGGGCCTTCACGGCGACCGCTGTCTTGCCGTCCGGTGCAAACCTGATCAACGACGTGGCGATCGACCCCAACAACTACAACACCGTCTTTGCGACGGACGACAACCAGGTTTTCATGTCGTCCAACGGCGGCACTTCCTGGAGCGACATCACCGGCAACCTAGGTTCCGTCAGCTCGCTCAAGGAAATCCGGACTGCAGTCTACGTCCCTGGAGCGACCCCGTACCTTGCGGTCGGTACGCGATCGGGCGTCTTTGCCTCACGCGCTTCTACCTTTGGCACGTGGGTGAAACTTGGATCCACTCTACCGGATGTGACGGTCTTCGACTTGATTTACAACGCGACCGACAACGTCGTGATTGCGGGTACCTTTGGCCGTGGTGTCTGGACAATGCCAAACGCGGACAGCCTGTTTGCAGGCATCACCGTTGTACAAAGTGGTGGCTCCACATCCGTGGTGGAAAATGGTGTCGCTGCGAATAAAACCGATACGTTTACGGTCGTGCTCAATACTCAGCCAACCTCGAACGTTGTGTTGTCAGTGACCAGCGGCGATCTAACCGAAGCAACGGTCTCACCAGCAACCTTGACCTTTACATCGGCCAACTGGAACATTCCGCAAACAGTTACCGTCAGCGGTGTGTTTGATAACATCGCCGATGGAAATCAGATCGCCCCCATCACCGTGTCAGTTGTCGACGCCGCTTCGGATGATAGTTATGACCCCGTCGCCGATGCAATCGTTTCGGTCACTGTTATGGACACTCCCAACTCGCCACCGATCACCTCGGTAACCAATCAAAACACCGCAACTCCCACCTTCAACTTCACCGATGTCAGTGGTGAGACGAATTACTCGCTCGTGATCATTGACATTACGTCATTCCCCGCGATTGAAGTTTTCCGCACCGGTGCGATCGCCGCGAATGCAACCTCTTACACGGTGCCTGGTTCAGCGAACTTGATTGCGAATCACACTTATCGCGCTTTCCTATTCGCTACGACACCAACAAGCTACAGCTTGTCCAGTGGTACGACGGGACCACAATTCGTCTTCACGCAGTTCACCGTCGGTACGCCACCAGTCGCACCGCCTATTAAACTCGTTGCCAACAGCATTTCCGGTATTGCCAATCAACCCACCATTTCATGGCCTGCGGCAGTAAATCCACCGGCGGACTCGTACAGTGTCTACCTCATCAA
>JAYVSE010000239.1:0-8724 GCA_043775635.1 Planctomycetaceae bacterium
AAAATCGGATGGCCGGCGCGATCAGCGAAGACGCTACGTACCAAGTAGCCAGGAACGCCTTGAGTTCGGTTTGTGGCGTGGCAGGATAAGCATTGACCGCGATCGCGAATGAACTGGGGTGCGAGGTTCTGGTCCTGCTTCAGCGTATAGAACATTGCCCCTTGCTGCGGATCGGTCGTTGCAAATTCCAGGACGTCGCCACCTTGGCAAAATCCAACGTACACATCGTCGTTGAAATAAATAGCGCGCGGATGACGTGGCGAGATTTTTTGCAATTGTAAACTGGTTTTGGAAAACACCAGCGACTGGGAACTGATCGGAACGTTGAGCGCCTCCAATGCTGCCGCCAAGTAACCATATTTTGCGTCATGCTTAAGCTTCAGTTCTCCCGATGCAACCTTCTTGGCCAGCTTCGCAACAGGATCATTGACCTCTGCGTTGAGGTAGTCGATCGGTGGCCCTTCAAAGTCGATCTGGCCTAGCAGCGAATTCGTGGAGAAGACAATCATTGCGACAAACAAGAGCGCGACATACTTTGGCGACAAAGATTGTGGCATTGGCTCGCGCTTCATTCTGTTTCATCCGGGTTGTTTGACATTGCTTAAAGAGCACTCTTGGTTTACGATGCAATCCTGCACTTCAGTATACATATTTAGATATGCACCACAAGGCGCATTATTATTTACCTCCCGATACATTGCGGAATCGATGCTTTCCAAGACTGCGGAGTACGCGCTGCGAGCGGTTGCCAGCATGGCCAGCCGGTCGGGCCAAGCCACTTCAGCCGACGTGCTGGCGGAGCAAACCAAGGTTCCCCGGCGGTATCTGACGCGGGTTTTACAAGATCTCTGCGCCGCCGGATTGGTGCGGTCTCGCCCTGGTCCAGGAGGCGGTTATGAGCTCAACCGTGACACCGGCACACTGACGATTCTTGATGTTGTAAATGCAGTCTCACCGATTGAGCGCATTCGAAGTTGTCCGCTTGGGCTGTCATCGCATACCGAGTTGTGCCCGCTGCATGATGAATTGGATCGCGCCTACGCGGCGACTGAAGCTGCGTTCAAAGGCGTGACGATCAAGCAATTGCTGGAATCGGCAAGCACGATCGTTCCGCTCTGCGAAGTTCCATAAAGTCGGTTAAATTTTCGTTTTCACCACTCGGGAACTCGATCCAGTGTCCATGGTAGCTCGCCAGCAGGTCCCAGCCGTCCTTAGCCTTGAAGCTGGGCCAAAACTTTCCGCACGATTGAATCGATTGCCGACATCACTTCTGGATTCACACCTGTGTCAGGAGTGACTGCAGCGATGAGGCCATCAATGGTGGATTGCATCGCTTGAATTTGTTGGCGTTGATCGTCGGACACTGGCATTCGCCCCGGTCCAAGATCCCAGCCTCGCGACCTTGCGCCAGCACGGAAGCCTTCAGGAAACTCGCCAAGCGAAATCATTGCATCGAACAACGGCAGGAGTTGATATTGCAACCGCATCGCTTCTTCGATTTGCCCTGCGACAACAGCTCGGTGTAGCGCCCTGGTCAACTCGGGAACAACACCGCTGGTCGCATTGGTGCCACCGTCTGCGCCCGCGATCAGCATCGGTGCTAACGCTGCATCCCAACCGGTGAGAAATGTGAAATCTTCGCGTTGAGGTCGTATGGCTGCGATCATTCGCATCATGTGCGGCAGGTCGCCGCTGCTGTCTTTGATGCCGATCACGCGAGGGCAATCATTGGCTAGTCGAATCACTGTTTCGAGTGAGATCGGCGACGCAAATAGCGGGATATTATAAAGCGTCACATCGACGCGAACGGAGTTTGCGATCTCGCGGAAGTAAGCGTAAATCGCTTCGCTGCTGAGGCGGTAGTAAAACGGGGCCACGATCGCAACCGCTTGGACGCCCATGTCGCCATAAGCATTGCATGCTGCGATCGTCTCTTTGGCGTTCGCTTCCGCAGCACCGGCCAGCACTGGGATTCGGCCACGAGTTTGATCGACCACGATGGTCACGATCCGGCGGCGTTCTTCTGCGGTGAATCGAACGAACTCGCCAGTGCTGCCGTTGGGATAAAGTCCGTCAACGCCGCGCTCAATCAGCCAATCGACATATCCGCGAAGCAGGTCTTCATCGACGTTGCCCCGGCTATCTACAGGCGTGATATTGGGGGTCAGAATACCGCTAAATCGTTTACTGGTAGCCATGCGAGCCAATCAAGGTGCGAAAACATAATGTTGAAGTTGCCTTAGCCTACGTCAAAACCAACCCATTGCAACCAAGCTGTACCGAACAACCAGTCCCGCTACCACAACGCTAACCATGCTCATCAGCTTAATCAGAATATTCAGACTTGGTCCGCTGGTATCTTTGAACGGATCGCCCACGGTATCGCCGATAACGGCCGCCATGTGAGCGGGACTGCCCTTGCCGTCATGGTGCCCAGCTTCGATGTATTTCTTCGCATTATCCCAGGATCCGCCGCTGTTGCTCATGAACACGGCTAGGCAGAAGCCTGTCGTTAGGCAACCGCCAAGCATCCCGATCACGCCGCCGACGCCTAGGACGAGCCCAACGGCAATCGGCATCAAAAGTCCGAGCAAACTTGGCAAAATCATTTCTCGCTGCGCCGCTCGCGTGCTGATTTCGATCGGTCGCTCGTAATCGGGTTTTACCGATCCGTCCAAGATACCTGGGTTCTCAAGAAACTGGCGGCGAACCTCGACCACCATCCCTTGAGCAGCACGCCCCACAGATTTCATCGTCATCGCACAAAACAGAAATGTGCTCATCGCGCCCATGAAAACGCCAGCCAGCGTCAATGGATTCATGAGCGATGCGTCATAATATTGTGAAAATTCCCGGATCGTCGCCACATCGATCGGGATTAATGTGCCGCCCGTTGATGACAATCTCGCGCGTCCACTCGCGTCGATTTTCTCGATCGTTGCGGAATCTACTTTCGTCGTCAGCTTCGCGGCAGCAGTATCTGGTGTGCTGGCTTCGCCGATGACTAGGTACTTGGAGACTTGGCCATCCACGCGACCGACAATGAAGTTCGAAGAAACGCGATAATGTCCGTCTTCGGTCGCTGTCGATGCGTAGTCGTTGCCCCAGCGATCAAAACCATCTCGCACACCTTCGAAATACGCCGCCAATAACGCCAGTGCCGTCAGCGCTGCGGAACCGATGGCGAAACCTTTGCCAGTCGCCGCTGTCGTATTGCCAAGACTATCCAGCGCATCGGTTCGTTCTCGAACGATCGGCTCCAGGCCCGCCATTTCAGCATTACCACCGGCATTATCAGCGATCGGTCCATACGCGTCCGTGGCCAGAGTGATACCGAGCGTACTAAGCATTCCAACCGCCGCGATTCCGACGCCATAGAGGCCCAACGAAAAGTAGCTGAGGTCATGGAAGTGCCAACCGCTGGCAAAGCCGAACGAAGCAATCATCGCGGCGCTAATGATGATCACCGGAGCCCAAGTGCTCATCATACCGCCAGCGATGCCGCCGATGATCAGCGTTGCAGCGCCCGTCGTTGATTGCTGGGCGATTTCACGAGTGGGAGCATACTCGTCGCTCGTTGAATACTCGGTCCATTTACCGATGCCCCAGCCGGCTGCAAGGCCTACCAAAATGCTCATCGCAACACCGGGTATGAAGCCAAACAAACGCGTTGCTTCGGTCGTTGGCATCAAGCACCAAGTGATCAGAACCGCTGCTACCGCCACTAATAATGACGATAGGTTGATGCCTCGCGCTAGCGCCTTTAACAACGCTTTCTGAGATAAGTCTTCATTCGTTTTGACGGCATAAATACCAACGATCGACAACAAAATGCCTGCTGCAGAAATCGCGATCGGAAGCAGCATCGCGGACAGTTGTGCTGATTGCGGCGACATCCCTTCAGGCACCATCGCGCTGGTGTGAAATGCGGCCGCGCCCAGGGCGGAAGCTGCCAGGATTGACCCGCAGTACGACTCATACAAGTCCGCGCCCATGCCAGCCACGTCGCCCACATTGTCACCAACGTTATCCGCGATTGTCGCCGGGTTGCGAGGCGAATCTTCCTTGAGGCTATTCTCAACTTTGCCAACCAAGTCGGCACCCACGTCTGCTGCTTTCGTGAAGATTCCCCCACCGACTCGCGCGAACAGCGCCTGGGCACTGGCCCCCATTCCGAATGATAACATCGCCACCGATATCTGCTGAAGCGACAGTGCTTCGCCATCGCCGCCAACCATTGGCACAATCCAGTACAAGATGACAAACCATCCACAGATGTAAATCAACCCCAAGCCAACGACAGTCAAACCCATGACCGCGCCGCTGCGAAAGGCAATCTGCAAACCTTCATTGAGCGATCGCCGTGCACCGGCAGCCGTACGACTGCTGGCTTGAGTCGCCGTTTTCATCCCGAACCACCCAGCCAACCCGGAGAACAATCCGCCACTCAAGAACGCGAAAGGAGCGAATACGCTTTGTAGCTGCCAGCCAAATGACACGACTCCAAGCAGCATTGCAACGACAAGAAAAACGATCAGCACCCACTTATTTTGCTGTTTGAGATACGCACCGGCGCCAACACGAACGCTAGTAGCGATTTCGCGCATCAGCTCCGTTCCTTCGTCGGCAGCCATCATCTCAACGTAAAATCGACGTGCCCAAACTAGGGCTACCGCCGCTGAACCGATTCCCATCGCAATCACAAGTGCTGCCATCATCGTTGTATTCTCCGCAATCTAGGGCTGAAAAAGCGCGGTGGCCGATCAATCGCACAATGGCGAAATTAACATCAGCACCGAGCCGAACTACGCTTTGCATTTCGTTTCAAAGGCATTCTAGCCGCCTCAGATTGCACTGCAATAGCGGCGGCACGTCCATTGATGCATTTTCAACGGTTACTCATCGGAATTCTCATGGTTAGCGATACTGCGGCACCTTCCCCCTTAGTTTCGCCGGTTTTGCAGAGAGAAACGATGAGAACGAGGGGCCGGTTGCGATGGTTTTTCCGATCGATTCTGGCGCAGGAGCATTGGGTCTTAACAAATAAAAATCGCGTCGCCAGTTTGCACTGGCGACACGATCATGCATTTTTCAAAAGATCCGGTCAATCGCTATCGGCTTGCGACCGAAGCAGCATCGAAGTCGAATACAAATTCATGCGAATCGCCAGCTTTGAGATCGATGGTTCGTTCCTTGGTCACAGGAACTTCACCAATCACCATGGAGACGCGAATGGTGTAGTTGGCCCACTTCTGGCCATCAGCAAGCTGACGAGTACGGAACGTCCGGACAACGCCGTCACCCTTGGTATCGTTGCCAGCAAGGTTAACACTCGCTGACGCGGGGACGCGAAGCGTCACCACCGTTTCTGGAGCCACTGGTGCTGAAACTGTTTTGACTGGCGAAGGTTCGTTGAACACAAGTCGCTCAGTTGAACCTGCACGAAGTTTAACCGTCTTGCTTTCGGTCTTGTTAGCAGCGGTAAACGTTACATTGACAACGTATGTGTAAACGAAGCCTTCCTTGAGACCGTTTGACATGAACTGGCGAATTGCGCCTTTGCTAGACGTTGAAAGGCCGTTGACCGTGACCGTGGCATCTTCTGGAACTGATACCGTCAATAGCGCTGCATCGGCATCGATGGTTGCTTCAATCGCTTCAGGGGCCGCAGTTGCAGCGACGATACCGCTATCGTATCCACTGCTGTGGGTTGAGTTGCTTCCCATCATCGGCGCGTAGGAGTGATACTCAGGCGAGCTCATCACTGGAGCCGATGTTGAGTAACCAGAGCTGTACGATGTTGAACCGGTGCTGCCGCCAGAGTAGCTAACAGTGCTGCCGCCGGAGGAGCCATAGCTGGAGCCATAGTTACTGCCGCCACCGGAACTTCCGTAGCTGGGGCGATAAACGGCGGCTGAGCCGCTGCAACCGTAGCTGGAGCCACCGCTATGACGCGATGCGACTTTTGCTGCATGGTGGGCGTGAATCTTCGCAGCCAATCGGCGAATAGGACCGACACTGCCGCCGCTGGACCCATATCCGCCGGCTGATCCATAGCTTGCATAAGATGCCGCGTAGGATCCAGATGATCCATAGCCGCTGGCTCCACCGTAGCTTGCACCGCCGGTATATCCACCTGACGATCCATAGCCACCGTAGCCTGCACCGCCGGTACTACCACCAGATGCATAACCACCATTTGAACCGTGGCCGCCTAACAGGCCGAACCCGGCTTGGGCTGGTTGACCAGCCATAAACGCCGCACAAATCACCGCGACGCTGGAAAGAACTCGAAGCTGCCTCATGGGTTTGCACCCCTCCTGATGTGAAATAGGTTCTCGTCAGTCGCCCCCCGGTGGTCAACACGACAACTGTAGTAAGATACAGGACTGATTGCGGGGTTCAAGAAGCGTGGGTAATTTTTATCGAATAGGGGACTTATTGTGGGCGGAGTCGCCGGTCCATCGGGCGTCCAAAACCTCGGATAACGCAGCGAAATCGAGGAATTACGGGCTACAAACTCGGCCCGAGCCGAGTCTATCAAATTTTCAATTTCTACAACAAAAATCTAGAATTTTGGCTTTGGAGTCGTACGATTGCCCCAATTACTTGGAAAACCATTGGGACAATGGTTCTACTTTAAGGCAGACAAAACACGAGCTGGCTGAGGTCTCGAATCGGAATTAGTACCGCCGAACTAGCGAATCACTTCGATCGTAACGGCATCGAAGTCAGCCGTTCCGGTAGCACCGAATAGCCCGATGCGAACGATCGCTTCCCGAGCTTGAGGGGGAATTCGAATGAGTCGACTGTGATTTTTCCAATCTTTTGTTCCGGTGCGAAACGGTCCAATCACCTCCGCGCCAACTTCGCGTCTTTGGTCATCATAGAGGCTAATGACAATCGCTGGTAAGGCGTCGGACTGGCCACCCATCTTCACGTCATTGGTGCGGACAGCACCGCTGAGTCGAATCGAAGTCACCTTGCGTCCGTCAACGGGCAATCCTTGAAGCAGATGCGAGCTGAGGTCGGGTGTCTTGTTTTCAAATCTTGCGAACCCAGTGCCCTCGAACGCTTCACCTCGCTTGGCGCTGACCTGACGACCGTAGTACCAACCGATCACGGTGTCTGGAGACAAAGGCTGGGGATTTGTCGCATCGACAGGCAATACCGATTCAAAATCACCGTTCACGACACTCGGATTGGCTGCATCAGGCTTTCGCTTTCTTGTTGACTCGGCTTGTCCTGTCATCGGAACAAATAAGGTTGGCTGTAGGGCAGTGCGTTCCAGCTCACCTTTCGTTTTGGTCAACAAATAGAGAGTCTGTTGATAACGCTCACCGACCGGAATGATCATGCTTCCACCTTCGCAAAGTTGATCCACGAGTGGTTGCGGAATCGACTCAGGACTACACGTCACAATGATTTTGTCAAAAGGAGCTTCGTCGGGCCACCCTAAGAAACCGTCTCCGACGCGAACGTGAACGTTCTTGTAATCAAGATCCTTCAGTACCTCTGTCGCCTGCTCACCAAGCGGTCGAACGATTTCGATGGTGTACACATCGGCGACGAGCGGGCTGAGAACGGCAGCTTGGTAGCCGCTCCCCGTACCGATCTCCAAAACCTTGTCGTTAGGCTGTGGGTCGATGACTTCGGTCATCCAGGCGACGATGAACGGGCTGCTAATCGTCTGTGAATCCCCGATCGGTAACGCCATATCGAAGTACGCTTTGTCGCGCAGCGCACTAGGCACAAACTCGTGTCGGGGCGTTTCCCGCATGGCGCGAAGGACTCGCGGATTTTTGACGCCAGCGGACTCAACCCGGTCCTTCACCATTTGCTCACGAAGGACTGCGAACGGATCGACAGTTTGCGACAGCGCGGTGGTAACGAGACCGATGAAAAAGAGAACCGTAAGCAGCGCCACAAAAGTGCTGCGGTTTGGTCGCGAATGCATGAGGTTTTTTCCCGGCAGAGATCGCAGTAGCTGACGTAAAGCGGTTTTTCGATACGCGGACATTGTAACCGTACTGAACGCTATCACGCTATCACGCTATCTGCATGTCGCATTTCTCAGGTCAAAGCATTTTTGAATACACGTTCGACGATAGCGTTTGCGTTTGACAACTCGTCGATAGACGATCGTCTTGATTTCAATCTGCTCTTGGTTGTCCCCATAGCCGATGCACTCCAAGGACAAGAAAACCTCCAGCCCAAGCTTCGGTTAGGTAAGCCGCTTTTTACCCAAAATCTTCAGAGCGATTGGCCCTATTTTTGCACTCGGTCATTATGCCGCGCACATCATTTGTCGTTGAACCTTAAAAATTTGCAATTGTCGGCAAGAAGCCTTTGCGCAGATTTAATTCCATTGTCTTGCCGCGGGCGGAGCTTGTCGCCGTCGGGCCATGATCAGAAAATGATCGTGCAGCGATGCGTATAACGATTGATTAACGCTCCATGCGGACAAGCGGCATGGTAGCGGGGCTCACTTCGCCAGCATCTTCTGGTTGTGATTATAGCCCGACGGGGATAAACCCCGTCGTAGCATCTGGTCGGAACAATATTGAATCAAGATTTCGCTATTAAATTCCGTGTCCAATACCAAATTTTTAACACCCCAGCACAAGGAAGCTGCTTAAAAATGGTTCAACGACAAATGATGTGCGCGGAATTGACCGGAAGGTTTTTTAAGGCATGGCTCCGGTATCCAATGATCTTCCAAAA
>JAYVSE010000240.1:0-11704 GCA_043775635.1 Planctomycetaceae bacterium
CTCAAAACATGAGTGTCAAAAATGAAAGTCCTCCTACCTTGGCAACATGACACCGCAAATTACGGCGTTTTTGAGTCCACATTCTGGGACTGCGCCCCGTCCAATAAAGGTTTTATTGGCGTGGTTTTGTAATGCGATTCAGATAGCGATAGGTTTCGTTCACAAACGTTCCCTCGCGGTCGTCAACAACGAACAAAAACCGCTCAACAGGTGACGGTTCTATTTTTCGCATGGCGTAAACCTCCAGCAGGCTGATGAGTCGGCCGGTGGGTGCATTGATAGGTTTGGGTGTAATGTCTGTGTCGTTGCTGTCTTGAGCTGTGTTCGCGGATTCTGTTGAGACCAGTGTTGCGTCAGGCTCGGTTGTCAAGTCTTGTGCGGGTGAACTCCAGTATTCAATTCTGATTGGCAAGCCCGCACCAAACCCATTGGCGTCTGCAGTTGCTGCGATTGCGATGCGGACTTCGGATGGACATAAGGATTCCAATTGATCTCCTCCTGCGGTGGCTTTGATGCGATTCCTAGCTTCTTGCCGGAGTGTCCCACGCAGTATCCAGACGGGCTGACGTTCCACGGTCCCTTTTCCTACTCGCAGGTAAAAGTCATTTGCGATCTGGTCAAGCAATTCGACCAAGCCACCGGCGAGCAATCTGGCGGGTAATCGATCGGGAGCCGCAGTGCTGACGTTGACGTTTTGGCTAGCCAAAACTTCTCGCTCGTACTCGTCTATTCGTCCAATGTCAATTCGCCGAATCGAAATGGTGCCACCCACCTGGGCTCGATGCCAGAGCAGTTTCCCATCGGAAATTTGTTTGAGCGTCTGACGCGAATCGCCATCATGAATCGTCATTTCAAGACTGAACCGGCAAGTGCCTCCGCCGGATTGCTCGTAATGGCCAACACCGACGACTTCGCGTCCACCGGCCCAGATCCTTTGGCGTAACTTGGCATCAAACGCATCTTCTAGCACAAGACGCTCGATCGTGCGTCTTGCTAGCATTTCTGCATTTCTATCACTTCGCGGGGCTGGTGGTTCTTGCGCGGTTACGCGGCAGGTAGTAACGAGCCAAAAGCCGGTCAAAACGACTAGCCAGATGCGTTGCAGACTCGAAGTTTCCAGCATGGTTTTCTACTAGTCTTGAGCGGATTTTGCTTGCGTCGCCGCAGGTGACTCGGTGGTACGGTTTGTGGCGATCAAACTTCGTGCACCGGTTATGCGGATTTTGCCAAAGAATCCGTCTGCAGCGAACCGATGCTACGTCCGGGAGCAGTTTTGTTGTGTTGTGTCGTGTCGCGTGATGCTTCGGTGCAAATGCGATCATAGGCACTGCGTTCGTCGCAAGTCCAGACAGAACGCTGAATTGCTCCTATGGCGGGTAGAACGATTCAATCCGCTGCGAACCAGAACACGAAATTGTGGCAATGGCCCATTTTTCACTAAGGATGGCCAACCGAGGCCGGGGGAAACGAATGAGACGCCCAGTCACCCGTTTGACGCTGCTGGCCGCTGCGGCGGCCATGGCCGCCGGTTGTGTGCCAGTCCGCCACAACCTGCCACCTGATCAACGAATGCTAGAGCCTGGTCCAGGCGTCGGCGGTCCCGGACCGGGAGTGCTCGGCCCCATTCCGATGGCCCCCGGCGGTCCGATGATGGGCGGCCAAATGATGGGCGGCCCTGGCATGTGTGGTCCCATGATGGGCCCTGGACAGGGCGGCCCCATGCCCCAAGGTATGCCGATGCCGCTAGGCATGCCGATGAGCCCTCCTGGAGCACCGATGGCAATGGCCAATGGCGAAGGTGGGGAGATCGCGCAGACTAACTATCAGTGCAGCACCGATGGCGGTTGCTACAACGATGGCAGCGGCGGAGTGGCGATGGCTGGCGGCATGTTGCCAGCAGTCCCACCAACCGTTCAGGTCACCCTTGGCAAACCTGAAGCGATGCAGATTCGATACGACGCCACGGGAGCTGGCCAGTTTGACAGCGAACCGCTGATCGTGCCTGCTCGACAAAATTTCCCTCAGGGCGGGCTATACCGTTTGAAGCTTACGAACATCGTCAATCGCGAAGGTGTTGAGCTGTATCCAACGATGGAACTGGCCTATGCGAATCCTCGCACCGGTGCTTACCTCGCGCACAACTCGATTCCTGTTCAGTTCACTGAAGAAGATTTTGACCAAGTCTTGACCGGTAATTTTGTAACCAAGGTCATTTACTTACCAGATCCTGATTACCAAGGTCCAGCGCTTGCCGGTATCGATACGCTCGTGAGTACACGTCTCGATCCAGGTGTTGATCCCATCATTGAAGCGGACCGTCGAGGTTCAATCCTGGCGATCATTCGCTTGGGTGATAAAGACATCGAGATGGCAGGTGGAACCGATGGAATGGGTGGCGCGGCCGCAATGGGTATGGGTATGAATGGCGGAATCGCTGGCATGCCGATGGCTTTTGCACCAGCGATGACCGAAGGTTGCGGATGTGGCGGAGGACCCGGCGGTGGAAACGGCAACGGTAACCCAATGCCGCCAAGCTTGCCTGGAATGATTGCTGGTGTCACAGCTCCCCAGTACGGCATGCCGATGAGCGGCACGCCGATTGGACTGACTGGACCGCCACATATCCCGTTGGGACATCCCGCGAGTCTGAAGAAGCATGTCATCAAGAACCACACGCCGATGCACATTCCGCGACCAGTGGAAGATGTAAAGATCGGAGTTCGCATGGCCCCAGGATATAGCTATCCAAATCCAGTCAGCCGAATTCATATGACCGAGCAAAACGTCAATCCGGGGATTCCGCAAGGACGTCCTCAGTATGACAAGGCTAGTCAACGAGTCCGCTAGTTCATTTGAAAAAGCAATCCGCGAGTAGCCGTTGCCGTTGCGACCCGGCGACGGCTACTTCGCGGGCTTTGCGTTTACCAACTTACTTCTTAAATCAACGAAACCAGCAAGTGACGTCGATGCGAATCGCACTGAACACGATTGTGAATTCACTTGCGGTCATCGCGTTGTCGCTTCCTTGTAGCGCCGCTGCGATGGCGCAAGGGTACACAGGTAACGCACCACTGCCGCGCACGTATCCCAATGGGAACGTCCACCGAATGTTCAATGGCGACAACCCGCCTGGAGTCGTTGGAGCAGCACGATTGCAGCGTATGGGTGCGGTGGTAGGTCACTACCAAGCGGTTGCGTTTCGCGGTCCTGGATCAACCGAGGTTTCGCTACCGATCGACGGGGTTTTTCAATCCGCAGGTGACAAGCCACTGATGGCTGGACTATTGATCGGTGCCGTGTATCGTTTCAAAGTCACATCGATACCGGGGTTCGAAGGCGAGGAGCTTTACCCGACTGTCGAAGTCATCGATCGCACATATCCACCAGAGAGTTTGGCTGGAAAATTCCCGATCCCCATCAACCTTGACATCGATGACCTTGAGGACGCGATGAAAGGCCGCTTGGTCACTCGCGTGATCTACTTAGAAGACCCAGGGACGGCGGTACCTCTTGCCGAAACACCAACCTCAACTCGAGCCTTCGACGTCCCAGGGAATCAAGACCCCGTTGCCGTCGCAGACACGTTTGGCAAGCCCGTGGCAATCGTCCGTATCGGCTCGTTAGCCCCACCATCCAATGATGTGCTTTTACCACAGTTTTTCCTTGGTTATCCACCGTGGATTGCAGTGGCTGTCCCCGAGACAATAGAACCCAGTGTGAATCCTGAGACGATCTCATCCGAGGTTTCGCGACCTGTTCAGTGATTCAGCGGTTATGACGTAACCAATGCTCCGCCAGTCCAACGAATTCATTCCACGATTTCTCCATCATGCGACTGTACCAAACAATCCTTTCGATGCTCGCTGTCGCCGCGATCGGGTTGGCGGGTTGCGCCATGCCGGCGTTGTCGCGACGAACGTCGGACTCAAACACAACTTCAGCCGTTGCACCATCCCAGCCGAGAGCGCAACGCACGACGCCAAACATCGCGCAAGTCTCGCACATTGAAGAAACAACGATGGAATCTGCTGCCTGCCCTGGCACCTGCCCAGCAGATGCAGGCGCGGACATCCCATGCATTTCAAATGGTTTACCCAACGATGCGCCTGAGGATTTTAACGGTTCTTGTTTCGGTGCTGGTCCTGTAGGTTGTCAGAGCTGTAACGCTCAACCTTACGGCTACGCACCTTACCTTGAGGGTTACTTCAATCCGACATTGATTGAGCCGAATGAATTCATTTGTGATGGTGGTGACAACACGCCTCACGCGCGAGCACGAGTTGGCGACCAGATTGTTGGCGTCGATAGGGAAGACACCGTTGTCCGCTACAGAACGGACGCGGGCGATGTGCATGTGCAGCCAAGCAATAAGGTCTGTGTTTATGCACCTCGGTTTGCATCGGTTCGCAAGGTCACTGCCGCCGAGTCGGGTGAACTCGCCGTTGGCCCGGTAGGCATACTCAGGCCCGAAGGTCCGGATCGCGCACAACTCAATCAACCCGGTCTAGCGGTCACAGGACGCAATGAACTTCGGCGCGGATCGGCTGTTCGCGGTCCCGACGCGATGCGAGCGCGTGATCGAAGTGTTCCCGTGGAACGCGTGTTGCAACCTGAACTTGCGGAAGATGTGTTGACAGTCCTTTCCAATTTGTCATTGGTCAATCATGGCATCTTGCGTGATACCGATAAGCCATGGCTAAGTATGGCTGCTATTTCTGCGATCACTTGGTCGGTCGATACCGAAGTTGGTGTGACTGTGAACAGCCTAGCTCCTGTCACGCTGACCCGCGATCTAAGGGCGGAGGAACTTGTGGTTTACGACTTCCCCGATGCCGGACGCCTGCGGATTGGTAAGCTTGCCGATAAGTCGGATGCGCTGCTTGGCGATACCGTGACCTTCATCATTCGAGTTGATAACGTCGGTGATTCCACCGTGCACGATATTATCATCACCGATAGTCTCGTTACTCGAATGGAATATACCGTTGATAGCCAAAAATGCACCACTGATGCCAAATTCACGACCGAAGAGAACGATGGTCAGTCACTGCGATTGACTTGGAAATTGGCAAAAGAATTAAAGGTGGGTGAAGGTGCAACCATCGAATTCAAATGCAAGGTGAGGTAGAATCTGCTGAGGTTCGATCCTAAGCCGCTTGGCGTAAGCCTGCGGGCCGACGGGACGGTCGCGTTGGATAGATGATTGAACGCTGCGCGTTGGATTCGGTGGCGTTCGGCATTCGGTCGTGGAGCGTCCGCGCTCAGCTATTCAGCCCGCACGCTGACGCGTTGCGGCTTACGTAAGGATCGATCGAGCAATAAGTTCCCGGAAAAAAGCTCGCAAAGTGAGCATTGCAGCATAGTAGAACAATTGTCCTCAATTGTTTGATAACCTGGATCGAGCGCACCCACGGAACAATTGAGGACAATTGTTCTACAATGAGCGGCTTCGCCGATCGAAAAGTGCAAAACGCGCCTCAACGGGATAAGACAAATGTGTTTCGAGCATTGTAAGACCTTGCTCGTTTGCCTCCCCTTGTTGATTGGCTGCACCCGTTATCGCAATGACCTTGAATACGATCACACGGTTGAGTATTCGTGGACTGAACCTGGGGTATCGGGTGAGTTTACATTGTTTGAAGGCGTTCAGTGGAACCCCGCGATTTCTCAATCGCTGCAACCGGTCATCGACCAGTCGCTTGTTGCGAATCGCAACGTCCTCGATCTGTTTGGTGGCCCCGGTGTGATCGCCGTCACCTGTGCGAATGAATCGCCCCGTAGCGTGGTGTTGTTAGCAGAAAGTACCGTCGCCGCAGCTTGTTCGCGATACAATGTTGCCGCGCACAACCAGGATTCGCTGGTGACCGTTCGATTGGTGGACTGGTACGCCGTGACGGCAGTCCCCAGTTCAGAGAAGTTTGATGTCGTCTTCGGGACCCTCTTCAGCGACGAATCTGCATCGCCGACTAAAACCCTTAAGCAACGAATCTCGTTTTTGCTTGGCTGCTTCAACGACAATTTAGAATTGAGCGGGCGCGCGATTGCCGGCTGCGAAACCAAGGACGTCGCGGACCAATTGCAGGCCGCTGCAATGAGGTCTGGGCTCCAACTTGAGGCGATCAGCAATGCGACGACGCTATGTCCCGTTTTCGAGATCAAACGACCTGCACCAACGGTCCCCGCACCTGTCAACACGCTCCCCGGCAAAAATTAATCAGTAGTTCTGGCATAATTCAGCGTATTTTTGGGTGAACGTAGGCAAGTTGTCAACGAAGCGGAGCGTTTGCCGTAGTCAGCAGGTAGGTCAGCAGCCATAATTAACACTTTCCTCCCCATCGACGCCTTTGCTGGCAATTGCGCTAACTTTCCTGCACTTGATGAACACCTACAGCCTCGACTACATCGACGACTTGTTCGTCCAGTATGTCCGTGACCCCAATAGCGTTTCCGATACGTGGCGAACGTATTTTGAGCAATTTCTGATTACGAATGCCTCGCAGTTTGGCGACGAACTATCCGCATCCGTCTCAACCACTGACCCCCAAAGCCCTGTCGCTGGAGAGGTGAGCAACACAAATGCTCGCGACCTGAACGACCAAATGCTCTGGCTGGCCAAGATGCAGGATCGCATTGATCAGCTTGTTCGCGAATATCGGGTTCGAGGACATTTGGTCGCAAAACTTGATCCGTTGGGATTACATCGGCCAGATTGTCCCGAGCTTAGCCCTACCGTCTATGGATTGAGCGACAACGACCTAAATCGCCCGTTTGACGCCAGCTCGCTTGATAACGTTTCCGGCGGGACGCTTCACGAAATTCTGACTAAGCTTCGCAATACCTATTGCCGCAGCATCGGTGCGCAGTTCATGCACATCGACAATCGCAACGTTCGCGACTGGTTGCAGCGGCGAATGGAGACCACCGAAAACCGCCTTGAGCTGTCCCATGACGTTCAACGCCGAATATACACTCGCTTAGCTGACGCCTCCATTTTTGAAGAGTTCGTGCGGCGAAAATTTGTCGGTGCCAAGACATTCTCGCTCGAAGGTGCCGAGAGCTTGATTCCAATGCTTGATCTTGCGCTTGAAAAAGCGGGACAACATCAAGTCAAGGAAGTCGTCATGGGGATGGCTCACCGCGGGCGGCTGAACGTGATGGCCAACATCCTAAAGAAGCGCGCCGTCAATATTTTCTGGTCATTCGACGACCCTAATCCCGACCGCAGTCGTGGTGGCGGTGACGTCCGATATCACCTTGGTTACAGCAGTGACTGGACCACCGCATCGGGCCAAAAACTTCACATCTCGCTCTGTTTCAATCCCAGTCACCTCGAATTCGTTAATACCGTTGCACTGGGCCGTACGCGTAGCAAGCAAGATCGCCTGCGTGATGAAGCCCGAACCCAGGTGTTAACGATTCTGATCCACGGTGATGCCGCTTTCGCTGGTGAGGGGATCGTTCAGGAAACCCTGAATCTCAGCCAACTCAAGGGCTTTAACACCGGCGGTACACTGCACATCATCATCAATAACCAAGTTGGCTTTACGACCGAGCCGCACGAGGGACGCAGTACGACCTACGCGACCGACATCGCGAAGATGCTTCAAATTCCGATTTTTCACGTCAATGGCGAAGACCCGGAAGCCGTCGCCCAAGTCGTTTCCATGGCGATGGATTTTCGAAGACAATTTCATCGCGATGTCGTTATCGACCTTTACGCGTTCCGGCGCTGGGGACATAACGAAGGGGACGAGCCGCGATTTACTCAGCCTCGCATGTATGCCGAAATCGATAAGCGACCCAGTGTTCGTCAGAACTATCTCGATCGCTTGTTAGAGCTTGGCAAAATGTCTCAAGTCGAAGCCGATGAAATTCAGCGAGTTCGAACGAGTAAGCTGGAATCGGAATTTGAGGCCAGCAAGAGCGTGCCTTACGATCCCGATACGCAAACGCTTGAAGGTGCTTGGTCGCCGTACATCGGCGGCCCGGAACCAATCGATCAAATCGTGAACACAACCGTCAGTGCGGAGTCGATGCAATTCATACTGGACGGACTGACACGCCTGCCCGATGGATTTGCCGCAAACAAAAAATTGAAACGGCCGATGCAGTTGCGGCGCAGCATGGCGACGGGCGAATTGCCGCTTGATTGGGCATCGGCCGAAGCGGCGGCATTGGGCTCCCTATTGATCGACAAGCGTCCCATTCGCTTGACCGGCCAAGATTGTGAACGCGGTACGTTCAGTCAGCGTCATGCCGTCTTGCACGATGAAATGAACGGCAATCTATACACACCGTTGAACCACCTTCGCAGCGACCAAACTCGTATCGAACTGGTCAACAGTCCTCTTAGCGAAGCGGGCGTGCTCGGTTTTGAGTATGGTTATTCACTTGATCGCCCCGAAGGACTCGTGGCTTGGGAAGCACAGTTCGGCGACTTCTGGAATGTCGCCCAGGTGATCGTTGACCAATTCATCGCTAGCGCCGAAGACAAATGGAGTCGACTAAGTGGTTTGGTGATGTTGCTGCCGCACGGCTTTGAGGGCCAAGGTCCGGAGCATTGTAGCGCCAGACTTGAACGCTTTCTGCTGATGTCCGCTGAACACAACATTCAGGTTTGCCAACCATCGACGCCCGCCCAATATTTCCATTTGCTGAGACGGCAAGTTTACTCGAAATGGCGCAAACCGCTGGTCGTGCTCACTCCCAAGAGTTTGCTCAGGCATCCAGCGGTGGTCAGCGAGATGAGCGAATTTACAGACGGTGGATTTCACAAAACACTCCCTGATACCACCATCCCGTCGGAAGCTGTCGAACGCACGATCCTGTGCACAGGAAAAGTTTATTACGATCTGATGGATGTTCGCGCCGAACGAAAAATTGATTCGGTGCAGATCGTTCGTGTTGAACAACTTTACCCGCTGCGCCCGACAGAACTACTCGCGGGCATCGGCAATGTGCCGCGCGGCAGCGAAATCGTGTGGGTCCAGGAGGAACCGCTGAACATGGGCGCGTGGTCTTACATCAAGTTGCATTTCGGCGATGCAATTTGTGAACAATACGTCCTAAAGCACGAAACTCGTGCTGAATCTGCCAGCCCTAGTACCGGCAGTTTGGCAACTCACAAGCTTGAGCAAAGCGAGCTGATGAACGCTGCATTCGCCGGAATCACATCACCGGTTGGCGTCGAATCAGCGAGTATTTGATTTAAATTTTCTCTGTGACCTAACGTGTCAACGACTCTGCGATATCTGTTGTGTCGCAAGTGAATCACAGTGATTCACGCACAATGATTCACAACCAGACGTTCGCCACGTCAACAAAACAGGGAAGTCAACGCCATGTCCAAGTACTATGTCGAATCAGGCACACTCCGCTGCATCGTATCTGCCGAAAATTCGCGTGCCGCAGCTCTGTGGGCGGTACATCGCGCCATGCAACAAATCATTCCACTGGATGATGCTGCCGACGCCACTCCCGAAGCCAAACATCAACGATCGCGAGATACCGGCGTGATGGTCCTGGGGCGTACCGTCAGTACGAGCGAACGAGGTTATGGTGCAGCCGATTGCGAGCAGATGCCAACCTTCGAGGTCGTTACGGAGTGGAATCAACTCGTAAACACTCTTGATCGCCTTGAAGGATTGCTCGGCCGGACTTAGGACCGTTCGATGAATAACTGTCTTGACGATCCCGCGCAGCTCTTTCTCGACAGCGACGAGCAGTCCGGCATCGCAGCGGGAACGAAGTGGGAGCAGGTGTTGTACGAGCGGCTGAAGGACTGCCGGGCGCTGGTCGTGTTGTGTACGCCGAATTGGAAGGCGTCGCAGTGGTGCTTTGCGGAACTCGTCTACGCCAAGATAGCGACTGGCTTTCGCGCGCCGCAGCACCTCTTCGCCGAGATCGCCAATAAAGCGATGTTCCATTGCTGGGAGCCGTTGAAGGATTGGATTCAGACGCCTGCCGACATTCTCCGCTGGCGGCGGGATGTTACGCGAACGCGGGAGTTTGCCCTACACGCCAACAAACGCTGGTGGGGGCTCAATCGCGAACAACTCGCGCTGGCTCGCAATTGGCGCAAGCACCGGCGTGACGAACTCACTCCAGACGAAAGTTCGTGGATTAACAGCGGCATCTTTTGGGAACGCGCGTGGCGCGGCCTTGTGACCGCTGTAGTGCTCGTGATCTCAGCGTTTACCTGCGTGGCATTGTCGGAAAAAACGAGGCGCAAACTGAGTACATCAATGCAGAACGCAATTCGGCACCAGCAATCGCTACTTTCGTGATGTTATCGATGTCACGGACAAACTTGTTAACGCTGTGTCGGACAACTTCACGACCGCACCGAGGAATGGGCCGACACCCAACCGCTGAACTGGCAGAGTCGCTTCAACTCTTGCGATTCGGCCCGTATCCGATGTCGCTTTGCTTTCGCGATTTGTAAGCTTTTGCGGATAGGTCGGACACGACGGTGACAACACTCGAACATCTCTGGAAACCGTTTCATCATGGCGTTTGTTGATTTGATTTTGAGTGCCAAGCGGCCGGCGGGATTAGATGGGTTTTCGTTGATGTGAGACACGAACGAGCCGCTCGGGACTTATCGATTTAATAACCCGGGGCATTCGTGAGGCGGACTGGAACATTCGCTCGCTCACGTTTCAGGTTGTGTTTTTTGCATTCACACTGGCCAACGGCCAAGGACGGGCTTTAGGTTCCTTCCTACACACCGCAAGCGTCAGCCGCTGCGTCAGCCGCGTTGATCACGCTTCTCGTGTTTTCGTCCAGCATCGAATCGCGAACGAGTTGTGACGAAAGACCGTTTACTGATTCTTCTGAAACCAGAGCCGACCGGAAATCGTTCACCAGGACTTCCGCTTCGGAAATTCGGTCAGCGAGTTTCTGACGCTCATCGTCGGTCAGCAACGCGTCGCGGCCCGAGTCAGCACTCGCTGCCCTCCCCGACAACATAAAAACAGGTAGCGCTGTCGGTCCTTCTCTCTGGGAATGAACCCTCGCCAAAATCCTTGCGAATCTTTATTCAACAAGCTGGCATCGTTGCGCTGCCGTTGATTGAACTCCCCGATCACATGGACCGATTTGGCATGCGGAGTCCAAACTCGAAACGTCGCCCCGCCAGTCACGAGGGTGGCTCCCATCGGCGTGTTTGCATCACCATTCGTCAAAGCCGCTGGCAACTTTCGTCTCCCTGAACCGTTTGAACCGTTTGAATATTCAGTCGTGCTGGTGGCAACACAGACCTACCGGCGAGATGATTCCCGGTTTTCAGGGGAAAATGGAAGTAAGCCGTAGGCGTTTTTTCTAATCCGTACTCCAGATCTATGCTCCGTTCGTTGCATTGTTATTGCCGCCTGCTTATGCGATTGGCTTGCCAGCAGCGAAAATAGCCGGGATACTTGGAGTTCCAGTGACCCATCAATCATCGACCGTCGTCGCAAAATCTGCCGAGTACTGACTTATGTCATCATTTGATTGGGACGTGTTTCTATTGCACAGCAGCGCTGATAAACGGGGCGTCGCTCGCTTGGCGGAACGCCTGCCGCAAGTCGGCTTTCGCGTCTGGTTTGACCGTTCCCAGCCTCATAGGAAGCTGCTTAAAAATGGTTCAACGACAAATGATGTGCGCGGAATTGACCGGAAGGTTTTTTAAGGCATGGCTCCGGTATCCAATGATCTTCCAAAA
>JAYVSE010000241.1:0-13935 GCA_043775635.1 Planctomycetaceae bacterium
GCGTCGGGCGCTACGGCAGGACGCCTACCGTTGACGGCCCGTGGCTAGCGCCATCGGCTCACTAAAATGATGAAACCCACTAAACCAACAGCCCGCTAGAACGGCATTCGGCACGAGTCCATTGGGGACTGTCGAACTGATGTTACAGCACTCCCTTTGTGCTTGGGATTCCTGTCGACCTTGGGTCGAGCTGTGCAGCCATTCGTACCGCCCTTGCTGTCGCTTTAAAAACAGCCTCGGCGATGTGATGTCCGTTCTTGCCATGATGCAGCACAACGTGCAAATTGGCTCGCGCGTTCGACGCGAAGGATTGCCAAAAATGCTCTACCAGCTCGCTGTCAAAGCTGCCAATTTTCGGAGTCGCGATCGGTGCGTGATACTCAAATGCGTATCGACCACCAAGATCAATCGCCGACGTTACCAGGCATTCATCCATCGGCAACGTGAAGTGACCGTAGCGATTGATCCCCGCTCGTGTGCCAAGCGCGCGGTCAACGGCTTGGCCAAGGGCGATTCCGATGTCTTCGGCTGTGTGATGGTCATCGACATGCAAATCGCCGTGCGCGGTCACGTCCAAATCAACGGCTGCATGCTTAGCAAACAGATCAAGCATGTGATCAAGGAAGCCGATCCCCGATTCTCGTTTTCCTTCACCGGTTCCATCCATCGAAATCGAAAGATGAATATCGGTTTCATTTGTCTTGCGATCGATTGTTGCCGTGCGGTTCATTTGGTTTGCAGCCATTGTTGAATGAGGTCGAGGCAGGCGTCGACTTGCGAATCGGTACCAACCGATATTCGCAGCCCATCGCCATAGCCGGGATAGTTCATAAATCGGATTAAGTAACCACCGGCTTTGCAGTGTTCATAAATTGCTTGGTGATTTCCGTCAGGATGCCTACACCATACAAAGTTTGCTTGCGACGGTGTGACATCAAAGCCGAGTTGCAACAACCACGCCGCCATCCGCTGGCGAGTAGCAATCATCTTCGTACGAATATCGGCTAGCCAAGTCGTACTCTGTATCGCTGCCGTTGCGGCTGCAATGGAAAGCATATCGCAATTGTAGCTATCCTTGATCTTGGCGAGCTCCGCAATCACCTGCGGCTGGGCGACAAGATATCCGAAACGAACGCCCGCCAAAGCATAGGATTTGCTCAATGTTCGTGTCACCAGAACTCGCTCATTGCGCCGTACAAGATCGATGCAATTGTCATCTGCAAAGTCAACGTAAGCTTCATCGACCACTAACGGACAATCGAGCGAGTTAGCAATTTTTTCAACGTCGCTGGGCGCAAGCATCGTGCCGCTGGGGCTATTGGGATTGGGTAGTAAAACCAGTCGCAGCTTGTCTTCGCTCGCGGAAAATGCGGCTGGCAGACTCCAGTCCGATTCAAACGCGACTTGCTCCCAATATGCCCCCTGAATGTCGGCCAGTGTCCGATAAAGGATGTAGCTGGGATGTGGCAGGCGCAGTCGTTCACCTTCGCCGACAAAACCGCGAACGAGCATGGTAAGAATTTCATCGCTCCCGTTTCCTGCCAGAATCCATTCAGGGCCCGGCAATCCGAGGGCTTCGGCAGCGGCGACACGAAAGGGCTGTGCCATTGGATTGGGATACCGATTCAGTGGTCCCGACGCGGCGTCGCAAATGGCTTTCACGACCGCCGGCGGAGGCGGGTACGGATTCTCATTCGTATTGAGCTTGATGAATTCAGTTCCTCGTGGCTGCTCACCCGGAGTGTAGGGTTGCATCTGCGAAAGCGAGGCACGAAAGAGTGATGATTTAGCCACGGAGTTTTTTAATGTGATTGAACGATTTAGAAAGACTGTGAGTTACGGCGGATTGAAACGCTTCTCGCGTGAGCGGTCAGTCCTTCTTCATTGGCGAGTCGCTCAACGTCATTGGCGATCGCTCCGAGCGAGGCTTCGTTAAACTGCGTGACGCTTCCGCTTCGTAAAAAGCTATTGCTAGACAGTCCCGCCGCCCAAGTACATGTGCCGCCGGTAGGCAAAACGTGACTTGGCCCTGCCGCATAATCGCCTAGCGCGACTGGGGTGTGACTGCCAAGGAACGCGGCACCGCTATTGCGAATCTGGAGCAACATCGATTGCGGGTCTACGGTTTGAATGTGCAAGTGCTCAGGGGCAAACTGGTCGGTCAATTCACAGGCATGTTGTGCATCGCGAACCAGAATCAGGGCACCAAATGCAGCGAGGCTGTCGACGGTCAACTCGGCGCGCTCCAGTGTTGCGATTTGACGCATCAGAGCTGTCTCGACTTTATCGACCAGCGTTTCACTCCACGTGATCAGAATCGCAGAGCCTGGCGAATGTTCGGCCTGTGCCAATAAATCGGCGGCGATAAACTCGGGGTTCGCCGACTCATCCGCAATCACGATCACTTCGCTTGGCCCCGCAAACGAATCAATATCCACGGTGCCGTAGACGTGCTTCTTGGCCAGCGCTACAAACAGATTGCCCGGACCCACGATTTTATCGACCGCAGGGATGGTTTCGCATCCATAGGCCAGTGCGGCAACCGCTTGTGCACCGCCGACGCGATAGACTTCATGAACACCCAATTCGTGGCACGTTGCCAACATGACTTGGTTGTATGCTCCAAACGGCGTTGGTGGTGCCACGACGGCAATCTCGCTGACGCCCGCGACCTGAGCCGGCACAACCGTCATCAGCACCGTGGACGGATAAGCCGCAGCTCCGCCAGGGACACAAATGCCAATGCGACGCAGTGGCACGTATCGCTGCCAAAGTTCGACACCTGGTCGCGGGGTAATTTTGACATCCCGGTGCAGGATCGCCGTCTGAAACGTCTCGATATTGGTTCGAATGCGGCGAATGGCTGCCAGCAAACTGGGATCAACCGCGCGATGGGCTGCCGCCAGGGCGTCTGCAGGCACGCGAAGTTCGTCGCGTTGCAGCGTCGCTTTGTCGAGCGCCGCACCGTATCGCAAAACCGCTTCTGTGCCGTTGGTTCGGACGTCCCGGCAAATCCGCTGGACCACTTCAACAGGAGAAAGGGCTGCCCCGAACACCTGTTCGGTCAACGCTCGCCCTCGGGGGCTAACGACATCGCCACGGGGACTGAGCTTTTCCCGTAATTGCCCCAGCACGGCAGCCGTTCCCGTGACATCGACGGCTGGATCTCGCGCGTCGACACGTTGGATAACAAGGCTAGTAAACTCAAGGCTAGTAAACTCGGGCGCGGGCATTCATGAGGTCCATGGAGCAATGGGATTCAGTGTTCAAGGCGGAAAGACACGGCTATCTTAAACGGATACAATCGAGCTGTTTAGTTGGACAGCGCCAAGTTAGTGAGCGGCAAGGCGCTAGCCGCCGGTATATCACAACGGAACCGGCGGCTAGCGCCTTGCCGCTCACGATTGCAAAAAACACGGTAAATAAGAATGTTTCATCCGTTAGTTGGCGCTGTCTAATTAGCAATGATCGGTAAATAAGTGTCCAGGGCGGTTAACCGTAGATTTTCGCCTCTGTTCACCTACCCACTTCACCTCGCCACCATGATTGGTGCCACCATGATCGACCTACGCAGCGACACCGTTACCCGTCCGACCCACGAAATGCGGCGTGCGATTGCCAATGCTGAAGTCGGAGACGCTGTCATCGATATCGACCCCACAACCGATCGGCTGGAACGATTCACAGCGGAAATCCTCGGTAAAGAAGCGGCGATTTTCATGCCCAGCGGCTCCATGACGAATCAAGTTGCGGTGCGGATTCACTGTGGTAGGGGCACCGAATTCATTTGTGAAGCGGGATGCCACATCTACAACTGGGAGCAAGCCGCCTTCGCCCAGTTGTCTGGAGTTGTCGCCCAAACCGTCCTCGGAAACGACGGTGTGATGGTTGCTAAACAACTACACAATTTGATACGACCAGAAAACGACCATATGGTTCGCACTTCTTTGGTTTGTTTGGAAAACACTCACAATCGGGCTGGCGGACGTATTCAGCCGCCCAAAGTTGTCGAAGAAATCTGTGCTTGGGCCTACCGCAACGGTCTGCGGACGCACTTGGACGGAGCCAGATTATGGAATGCAGCCGCTGCTTCGCGAATTTCCGAAGCGGAATTGGCAAGATCGTTTGATTCCGTCAGCGTCTGCTTCAGCAAAGGCTTGGGGGCTCCTGTGGGCTCTGCCCTGGTAGGTTCTCGGGACTTTATCGCAGAAGCGAAACGAGCGAGAAAATTATTCGGTGGTGCCATGCGACAATCGGGCATGATCGCCGCCGGGGCTTTGTTTGCTGTGGAGAACAATCGTGAACGACTGGTCGAGGATCATGCTCACGCACAACTGATTGGCGACGCTGTGGTCGAGTGTGAGTTGCTCCAAATCGTCGGTGGGTCGATCGATACCAACATCATTGCCATCGCGATCAATCCCACCTGGGGATCAGCAAAGCTGTTTGTTCTGGAATTGGAAAAGCTGGGCCTACGTTGCCTAGCGATCGGATTCCAATCGATTCGTCTTGTGACCCACTTGGATGTTTCGCGGTCAGACATTGAACAAGCATGTGATATCTTGCGGCGAGTTGCATCGACGTGTGAGACATCGACTGTGGCCCATTGAGGTGACTGAGACGCCGCGGAGACTACCGAATTTTGATCGCCAATCATGGGCCATTTATTTCATTGCCACGGCTGTGTTCATCGTCGCCGTCGTCGTCAGAATTCCATCTTGTTATGAGAGCTTCTGGTTGGATGAATTGCATTCCGCATGGAGTATTTGGGGCTCGTTGGGAGATGTCGTGTCTCGAGCGGCGGCAGGTAATCAGACGCCGGTGTACTTCTGGGGACTTTGGTTGTGGAAGCAATGCCTTGGCGAATCCGAAATCATGCTGCGGCTTCCCAGTGTGCTGGCTTCGTCCTCCGCGGCCGCCATTGCAACTATTGGGCTTTTTCGTGTCGGCGGCAGCTTGCTAGCAGCTTGTTCCGCTGGATTGGCGTTAGCAATTGAGAGCAACGCTTTGTTCTATGGCATCGAGCTCAGACCCTTTGCTTTCACCATTTTGCTGGGGACGATCGCCTGCTGGATCGCAGCCAAGCCCATTGCGATTGAGAATTGCGGGCACGTTCACGGGAACGATTCCCGGCTATCGACGCTGGCGATGCTTACGATGGCAACCGCGTTTTTTCAACCGACTTCAGTCGGTGTCATCGCGTGGTTGTTTATCTTGCGATATGCCGTCGCGCGAGTTCGCTTCGGGATGTTTCGTCCAGTCATTCCCTGCGCAAGGCAGGCAGGTCTACGATGGGCATGGAGAATGAGTCTGGTGGCGATGTTTTTAATGCTCTTTGTATTGTTAAGCGGCCAAGTCCTTGGCGACGCGTGGCACCACCGCACTCAGTGGAGTGAAATGGGGCGAGCAAAATCGATCATGCAGATTTGGCAAGCCTGGCCATGGAGTGCGCTCGTTGTAGTACCGGCCTTGCTGCTAGTCGCGACCAAGATGATCCCAAGCAGTGATCGTCCCAAAGGCTGCATCGTCGGTGATGGTTGGATTGTGCCGTTGGCGGCTTTCTTAGCCGTGTGTACCTTCTGGCTCGCATCAGCCCTTGGGATCGCACCTGTTTTTCATCGTCGATACTTCGTGGCGTGTTTACCGATGCTCACCTGGACATGCGGCCAAATCCTTGCGATGGCGATTCAAGAACTTCGCCGATTTAGAATTTCAACGGGCTGGCGAGTCGCAATCGCCATCGCGTTCGCCGCCACACCGATCGTCACGCTGCTGACGACACAAGGTACATTGAAGAAGCTGCGTGCAGGAGAAACTCAACTGACGCGGCGCGGCGAAGGTTGGCGTGAAGCGATCCAGTTTTTGAAGGATCAGCATCCACTGGCGAAATCATTATCTCTGAGCGCGGGGCTCATCGAATCGTCACGCTTGCTATCCGATCCGCAAGCAAAGGCAGCAACCTATGCTCAGTGGTACCTGATATACCCGCTTAGCGGCCCTTATGCACTGCCCGGTGTCAAAGCAGTTGACCTTTCGGATGACGAGAGAATGATTAGGTTCCCGCTTGTACTTCGCGGAAGCCGAACGATGGCGCAGCAGTGGATATCTGCGATAGGACATACGGGAGATAATACGCTCGATATCCATTCCTTCGGTGGAATCCAAGTGGTCAGCCTTCGTAATTCCAACTTGCCGATGGAGAAAAATTGAACTGTTTCATTAAGCCGCCTCGCGTAAGCCTGCGGGCCGGCGGGATGGTCGCGTTTGATAGATGTTTGCACGCTGCGAGTTGGAATCGGTGACGTTCGGAATTCGGTCGTGGAGCGTCGGCGCTCAGCAATTCAGCCCGCACGCTTACGCGTTGCGGCTTACGAGTACACTGCGGTTACACCTCTGAGTCATTCGCTAATGGACACTAACTAAAAGTTACTAAACTCCCGATGCCCACTGTGCAGAAAAAAAGTTTAATCATCTGCGTCATTCGTTTACTTTACCTTTGGCTATTTGTGGCGATTTCGTTTTCCGCTCAAGCGGAATCTTTCGACAAACCAACCGTCGCGAGCGCTAATCGTGGCTACGATTTACTCACAAAGACGCCTTTTCTACCCCCGGATTTCACCGAAGAAATGTTTGACAGCGTCTGGCAAGTTTGGCCCAGGCCGTTGCGCGAGAATGCTGCAAAAGCCACTCCCACCGAGCGCAGGCAGATGGCGATGGAACGCTACGGCTTAACACCGCGACCAGGCGATGCTTCGTTGGAGCCACTGCAGTACGTGGTCACAGGTTCCGAATCGAATAAGACCTGGACGATGAACTGTTTTTCCTGTCACGGCGGTAGCGTGTATGGTGTGACGACGCCGGGCGCGCCAAACAATCGATTCGCCTTGCAAACCATGACCGAGGAGCTGCGTTCGGCCAAACTCAAACTCGGCAAGCCGCTGTCGCGTATGGACCTGGGCGCGATGTTCATTCCGCTGGGAACAACACATGGCACCACCAACGCCGTGGTCTTCGGAATCGGGTTGATGAGCCGCCGTGACCCACAGCTTAATTTAATCGATGCAATGCCCAAACCTGCGGTTCATCATGATATGGACGCGCCCCCTTGGTGGCATTTTTATAAGCGTCCGCATATCTATATCGACGGCTTTGCGGAACGAGGACATCGTGGCCTGATGCAGTTCACGCTTGTTCCCGAGAACGGTCCAGCGTTCTATCGTGAGCATGAAGACGATTTTAAAGATATTTATGCCTATCTGATGTCGCTTCGGCCACCAAAGTACACCGGAACGATCAATCACGAATTGGCGAACAATGGCGAACGCCTGTTTAATGCCACCTGTGCCCGCTGCCATGGCACTTATGGTGACCATGCGACGTACCCTGACGTTCGAATTCCCATTGATGAAATTGGTACCGACCCCGTGCGATTAACCGCGCTACCTGTAGAAGGCAGACAAAAGTATGCCGTCAGTTGGTTTGCTCATCATGGCGAACCAAGCGAACAGCACACCGTTGTTAACCCTGATGGTTACGTGGCACCACCATTAGATGGCGTCTGGGCAAGTCCGCCTTATTTGCACAACGGCAGCGTCCCAACTTTGTGGCACATTCTCAACCCCGAAAAGCGTCCCACGATTTGGAGGCGCAGCGGAGAGCAAATCGATTCGGAAACAGTCGGCTTCGAAATCGAAGTCGTATCGCGGATACCGCTAACGCAATCCGACATCGCCATTCGCCGCCAGTATTTCGATACGGAAAAATTCGGCAAATCGAATCGAGGGCATCTTTTTCCCAATGAGCTAACGGACCACGAGAAATCAGCCGTACTCGAATACTTGAAGACTCTTTAGTCGCTGGTAGAATTTGCAAATCAATTTAAGGTGACACTGCGTGACACAGCGTGGGGACAGAGCATGTTGTCGGTGGGTGACTCATTCGCTATTTGATCACAGAGGGTGCTATCCACAAAGACGATCTGGGGATTGCGGCTGGCGGCCTACATTGCTTGGCGAAATCACGGCAATGGTGAAGCTCGCGGTAAGGGCATTGGCGTTACACACATCACCCAAGTTACTTCGGTAATGCAATGATTTGGTGGGTTTATTTCTTGTGGCGGTAACGACGTCTATTCTCTGGTTGGTGGTCAGTCCCATCGTCATGAATTTCTTACTTGTGAAGGTGTCGGGGGTTGCATTGTTAGAACGCAACTCGGCCGCGCGATCCGAGGCATATCGCGACTACGTGAAACGAACGAATGCATTCATCTCTTGGCCGCCCAAGGAACCGACGTAGGATCGAGCGGGAAATGAGTATCAGTTTTCGCAACTGCTAGCATTGAATCGATCTTGTTCCGCAGCACCGGATCGACGATAAGCTGATTACACCGCTGCGAGCGGTTCGCTCCGTTGTTGATAGTTGAAGCAGGTCGTTGATGACCAAGATTGATCGCTACATTTTCGTACTTTTCGCGAGAACGACATCGATCTGCTTTTGCAGTCTGGCGGGCGTATTTGTCGTGTTTCATGCGTTCAACAACCTCGATGAGTTGGCCAAGCAAACCGATGCAGGAGCGTCGATGGCGAACGTCCTGGTCACCTACTATGGTCCCTACTTATTGTTGCTCTTTGACTGGACAGCGTCGATTATCACATTGGCAGCCATGCTATTCACGATCGGCTGGCTGAGGCGGAGCGGTGAATTGACAGCGTTACTTGCCGCTGGAATCCATCACGGACGCGTGTTGCGACCAATGCTGGTACTGTCGTTTATTGTTTGTGCACTGCAAGTTGCCAGTCGTGAGTTGCTAGTTCCTCAATATCGAGACTTGCTGACCACAAAGCCAGGTGAATTGGCTAGCGAAAATGCACAAGCGATGTTGCCATCGTATGATAAATCATCCGGAATTTTGGTCGAAGGAACCGGGCTTTATTCAGCCGAGGGAATCATCAAAGAACCAAGTTTTCGGTTGTATGCTTCCTACCCAAATTTTGGTGATCAGATTTCTGGTAATTCTGCCCGCTGGCAAGAGTCGGATGGCGATCGACCGTCGGGCTATTTGGTCACAGGCGTCAATCGGCCTGTCAACATCGATAACGTACCCACGGGATTTTTGATGCTCGCCGGCCATCGCCGCGCCGTTCATCCCGACGAGGCGGTTCCGACGGAGGAAATCGTCAGTGAAACTCCTGGCCGAGCAGTGCTGATGACGGCGCGAGATGTCCCCTGGCTAAAACCAGGCGAATGCTTTGTTTCAACGACATTGAATCCTGAGGTGCTCCGCGACAATCCTCGCTCGACACGGTTGACCGCGATGCCGGAACTGATCAGACGAGTTCGTAACGCATCGGTGCACAGTAGTGATGCTTTGCGAGTGATGTTGCATGAGCGCATCTTGCGAGCCCCACTAGATTTTTGTCTGGTTTTGCTCGGCCTGCCATTGGTTGTCAATCGCGGGGACAAGCGTTTGTTTGCCGTGGTCGGTCAAGCCATGGGAATCATACTGATGTTCTTCGGTCTGAAAACCGTCGCAGGCGGAATGGGCGGGAGTGGTTACTTGTTGTCGCCGTCGATGGCTGCTTGGCTACCTTTGCTGGTACTTGGGCCGTTTGCGTTTGTGCGATATCGCGACGTACAGATCCAATGACGCCAGACGAGATCTGTGTCATCATTCCGGTACTCAACGAAGCGATTGGAGTTGCCGCTGCCATTGAATCAGTTCGAGATGCTGGTCAAATCATTGTTATTGACGGTGGCAGTACTGACGCGACGGTTGCGATAGCCAAATCGTATGCGGGTGTGGAACTGTTCGAATCTCCCCGAGGTCGTGGTCGGCAACTGGCAGCCGGTGCTCACAAGTCCAACCGTCGTGTGATAATGTTCTTGCACGGTGACTGCCATTTAACGCCTAGCTCACTGCAGCACGTTGCCGATGCGGTCGACAAGGGACATCGCTGGGGGGCATTGCATCAGCGAATTGATGCGTCTGGTTTCCGTTATCGGATTTTAGAACGTGGCAACGCGGCTCGAGTGAAAATCTTAGGGATTCCGCTCGGGGATCAAGCACTATTTGTTGAACGCGACTTACTTTACGAAGTTGGCGGCATTGAAGAGATACCGTTGCTGGAAGACTTACGGTTGTCAAAGCGTTTGCGTCGTGTCACTTGGCCAGTATTGTCTGAAGGAGTCGTGACCATTAGTCCGCGTCGCTGGGCAACGCACGGAGTCATCCGTCAAACCTTGAGGAACCGGTTCATTCTCCTCATGCACGCGGTTGGCGTTTCACCGGATCTGCTTTCCAGGCTGTATCGATAGGTGTTTGCGTGAATCAATGACTGAACATCGTACGGTCCTTTATTGTCGTCTTTCGCTCCGCGAAAGAACGTAAGGATCGCTCGATCAATTAGTGGGACAGGCTTCCAGCCTGTCGCATTGAAAATGACAGGCTGGAAGCCTATTCCACTTCAAAAACCGGACAGTTATTGATCGTACGGTAAGATTTTGTCTGCCGGTCATTCCACTGTTAGCGGGACTTGAGATGTCGACATGACGTACGCGAACAGGTCTTGTACATCGCCTTCACTCAGGTTTTGCAACAATGCTTCGGGCATCAGTGACGTTGACGTTACGCGTGACTCGTTGATTGTCTCACGATCGATTGTCAGTACACCCTCCGGCGTTTGAATGCTAATGGTGCGTTCGTTTTGAGCCGTGACAACTCCTGATAGAACTCTCCCGTCTTCAAGAATGAAGATCGTCGCTCGAAAATCGTTACCGACGCTGGCGCTAGGATCAACAATATTCTCGAGTAGGTAATCGAGATTCTGTCGATTAGCCCCCGTGAGGTCCGGACCAATTCGGCGTCCTTGGCCATAGAGAACATGACAGTTTGCACACACTTTGTTGAATAGGGCGCGGCCATGGCTTGGTTTCGCGTCCGCGAGCTTTTCCTGCCTCAACGAGTCTCTCAGTTTGGTCATGGTGACAACCTTACCTTCGCTAGTTGGCCGAATGTCGCCCCAAAGTTTTGTCAACGATTCAATCAGAACCGGATCTTCGAAACTGTGAATTTGCCTTGCGTGGTAAGCTGAGATTTCGTCTGCGAGAATCTTTCCTTCGCTGACCGCACTTAATAATTGCGATGCATACGCAGGTCGCGAGACCAACAACCGAACCAGTTCAACGCGAGCTTCGGGACCATAAGCTCCCAACTGAGCAAGGGCTCGCTGCGGCGTTTCCGGCAAGTTGTAATTCAGCAAGCCTTGCAAGGCCGCTCCATGCACCGCTCGGTCCCCAAGAAGATCAAGTAATAACTTATCAAAGCCAATTGTCTTCCCACGGGAAACAGCGAGGATGGCTTGACGACGAACGGCGGAATCCGCTTTGCCATCAGTTGCGACGACCTGCAAGCGATCGATCGCTTGTCCATCGCCAAAAACAATGTTCAAACCATCGACGGCTTGTTGAAGTTCGGCATTTTCAGCGACGGGAAGTTTCGCAGCCAGCGTCGTCCAGTTTTTTGGAATAGGTGCTTTGCTCCAACCTGCAAGTGCTTGAGAAAGACCTACGACGATATCGACGGCACGCCCCGTTTGCTCAGGTTGCGACAAGCTTTCATGGCTCAGTTGAATGAGCGCTTCAACGCTTGGCATTTGAGTATCGATCGTCTCGCCTAATCGCCGGGCGATGTTGCGAGTGATTAACGGCAGTTCTGATTTTGCGGCCAGCGTGAGTGCCCGCTGCGTATCCGCAACGAGTATGCTCTCGATCCCTAGCCAAACCATGATGGGATAAAACTTGTCGCTGGCAAATTCTCCCCGGCGCACAAGTTGCTCCGCGACTGGCCAACGTTGCGCATCAGGCAATCGTTGTAGCGCAGATGCAAGATGCAACAGTACAATCCCACTCGTGTCTTCCTTGGCCATCTGGTCGAAAAGTCTGACCAATGACGGGGAAAGCGTCGTCGCAGATGGCGTGCATGGGTCACTCGCCAATCGAACACCCCAGGCACGACAAGCTTCGCTCGTTGATTTTAGCAGCTCTGCGGGAGCCATTTTCCCAATCGCGAATTCAGCCCACGCTTGATGCAAGTCAAGAAAAGGATGGGTGTTACTAGCTTGACCTTTTGGCGATGCAACGAAGTCTCGCAGTTTATTATCTGCTCCGTTTTGTTCCTGCAGTAACCGGCGAGCATGCCGTCCAAACCATGCATTAGGATGATCTTGGAGATTGATTAGTGATTGAGTCGATTGGGTTGCCAAATCAAAGGCCGCCAAAGGCGTGGGAGTTCCGTAGGTCAATTTGTAAATTCGACCACTGGTTCGATGCACGCCGTCGTGGTCGTGACATTCGCCCGTGTCGCTCCAATCAGCGATGAAGACACCTCCGTCAGGCCCCGTGATCAGGTCCATGCCACGAAAAAACGGATCGGCGAAAACGGCCAAGTCCGGCTTGTGATGAGCCACATATCCAGCACCATTTCGCTCGAGAGAATCGCAATTGATGCGACGGCCATGGAGGTTCAGCGTATAAACATGGTCGCGATATTCTGATGGCCAGTTATCACCTTGATAGATCATCAAGCCAATGTGCGCGTGCCCACCACCAGCGGCAAGAGTACTGTCACTGATTCCATTGCGCACTTCATGCCACACTTCACCTGTGTCCCAATGCACATGGTCAGCAACCTGGGGCATCAATTGATACGCGCGAGGATTTGAATCGGCGCCAAACATGCGCTCGGTACGCGCTCCAGGCAGAACATGCCACAGGTGACCGATCACGGTATTGATGCAAAACATCTCACCTGCCGCGTTATAGTCGAAGCCCCATGAATTGGTCATGCCATGCATGACGGCTTCCACGGTTCGTGTGATCGGATGATAACGCCACACTCCCGTGTTGATCTGGACTCGTTGCGAATCACTGGCCCCTGGTATCCCAATTGAACTTGTGGCGAGGATGCCATGTCGCGCGTAAAGCCAACCATCGGGTCCCCAGCGCAGACCATTGGCGGGTGTATGGCCAACAGAACTCTCATTGAAGCCATTAAGGATGATCTCAGGCGGACCATCGGGAACATCATTTCGGTCTCGATCAGGAATAAACAATAAGTGAGGCAGCGCAAGCACCCACACACCTCCAAAGCCAACTTCAACACTCGTTAGCTTCTTGGCACCATCCCAAAACACCGATCGTTTATCGTGGCGGCCATCGCCGTCGGTATCTTCCAAAATAACCACTCGATCACTCAGGTCGGTTCGGTAGTTGCCAAGTAAACTACCAGCCCAAGTGTAATTTTCAGCAACCCACAATCGACCTCGCTCATCGGTAGTGATGGCAATCGGATTCTGTACGTGAGGTTCCGCAGCGAACACCGACAATCGAAATCCTTCGGGTAGTGTCGCTGTTTCAACGACTTGCTCGGGCGACATCGGCTGCGCAGTCGATTTCTCAGTGTCAATTGGCGTGGGAAATTCGTCGGCGCAAGAGCATGCCATCGACAGAAGAAGACCAGCAACGCCGACGAAACATAAGAATTGCATGCCTTGTCTAATAAAGCGAAAACGTGTCATGATTGCCGCAAGTAGATAGTAGATGGAATGGAAAAACGGATTATAACTCTACTCGAAGATTTACGAAACTCGCAAGTAAAATCGATTCTTCTCGCTGATCGCCAGTATTCAGCATTCTCGTGCCCTGGCTCCGCCAGGGGATGCGATGTCTTGGAGGCTCCGCCTTCTGTTTCCAAAAACTGGATTGCTTCCGTTCAGAGAACTGGCGGGCGGTGCCAGTTCTCGCTTAGGGATCGCTCGATCAATGAGTGGGCTAGTGGTTCGAGAACTAATTGATGCCGCTTGAAAGAATCGTTAAACCGCGTGCCCAACGGGCCGCGAGCCTCGCGCGGGGCGTTGCCCACACGGTTTAACGACAAAA
>JAYVSE010000242.1:0-10521 GCA_043775635.1 Planctomycetaceae bacterium
TGGTACACTTATCCACAACCTCTGGATTAAAAAACAGCGGTACGCCCTGGGTCAATATTCAATCGGCAGATGGGGTCAATATTTAATCGGCGCGAACAACCTCCTTTGCATATAATAATGCACGTCTATTCACCGTACATATCAAGTCTCGAACGGGAAATTTTGCCATTGCGCAAGAATTCACTGGCCATAGCACGAAAACCTAAGCATCCACATCCGGCGAATGCAGCCACGCGATCAACCGATCGATTACTTTACGTCCCCCGGTAACATTTGAACTATTAACGATCATACAAAAAATGAATGTGCGCCCGCTCTTGGTCAATACCAGACCGGCGATAGCGGCTGTGTCACGTAGTGTTCCCGTCTTTGCGACTGATTTCCCCGCTACCGCATCGCCTTTTAGGCGATTTCGCATGGTGCCATCTTCGCCAACGGCCGGCATGGTTTCTAGAAACGCCGCGGCGTGCTGCGATTTGCGAATGTAATCAAGTAACGAAACCATACCTTTTGCGGTAACGCGCTCGTTGTGCGATAAGCCCGAGCCAGTCTCCAGAACAAAGGGGGCTGTATCGGGAACACGATCGACGATCCATTTTCGTACCGCAATAGCCGCACGTGCCGGAGATGGCGGCTCGCCGGTTAATTCCGAACCAATAGTGAGGAATATTTGGTGCGCCATCAGATTATTGCTGACTTTATTTGTTTCGCGGACGATATCGATCAACGCATCCGATTCAATTGAACCAAATAATTTGGAGCGGGCGGCCGTTTTCCCGTCACGGATTTGACCTTCAATCTTGCCGCCAAGTTGCTCAAAACTCCGCTTGAAACTCGCGGCGAAATATCCATCCGCGCTGAGCGATGTAGAAGCGAAATAGCTCCTATCAAGAATCACATCACCGCGAATCACTTTGATTCCGCGTTGAAAGAGTGTCGCCGAAAACTCGCTAAGCTTAGCTTGACTCAACGAAGGATCACCCACATCGCGAAAAATCAAATCGCCGCGCAACTCACCCTTGTGCGCGGGCGCCGTCACGTAGACAGGCGTGCGCCAGCGATACTGCTCACCGAGAACGTCTAGCGCGGCGAACGTCGTCAAAACCTTTGTGATCGAAGCGGGCTTGAATGGCGTGGTCGCGTTGTGGTTAGCAATCACCACCCCCGAACTGGCGTCTTTAACGTAAACCGCAACAGAGTCCGTGGAAATGCCTACCTCTTTTAAGTCGGTTGTCATCCATTGCGGAATACGCGCAGCGCCCCAAGCGACATCACAGGAAACGATAAAGAGAGCAAATGCGGCGTAAATCACCCCAACGCTAACCTTAAGTTTATCGGATGCTAACATCCGCCAATGGTTACGATTGGGAAGATGCGAATAGCCTGCCGGTTTACGATCCGGACAGGCCATAAAACTTGCGACGAATAGCGCGGATCGCGTTGATCAAGCCTTGCGCATAGTACGCGGTCATAGAATGGCCAAAAGCCGTGACATCAGCGGATGGTCACTTCGAATGTCTTTACTAGTCCATCCTCATCGAGAATCTGCTTACGCAGAAAGGTTATGCCGATATCACCTGCCCGCCAGTAAGGGTAGCCGCGCTCGTTGCTCCATCTACAGAGTTGTTGGTGTTCAAGCTGCAAAAGCTGAAACTCCAAATTGTCGTAACCTTTCTCTACCACCAAGTTCTCGTCAATGCCAACGGAAAGAATTGCCCGATATGGACCCCAATACATCGCTTTCCCCGCGCGATTTGAGTAGATCATGAACAAAGACTCACCGACTTCTGTCTGGGTGAGGTTGAATTTGAACTGTACGGAGGTTTGCCCCGAAGCGGTTGGTACATAGCGCTTTCGCTGTGTAAGCCTCGCATGCTCTGCGGTAACCTCTTCAGGCTCTAGGGTTTTGCACTTCATTGGGACAGTCTCCTTATTAATGCGATCTGCAGCAACCAGCGCACCGAGTATCACCACAAAGAGACCCGCACAAAGCGGGATAGCGCCAATCTTCATGAGAAGGCTTGCTACCCCGGGGTAAAGCGTCTCATAGATGCACTCAGCCCCTTGGGTGTTTCACCAGCTCGCGGCAACACACGCCCTCCGAGCTTTCGCCAAAGCGTGTATTCGTTTGTTCCTTCTTCATCCGTGCTTGATAAGATCCCGCCTTCAGCCAGCCCCGGATGCGGAAGGCCTTCATGCTCCGATGAAATGTCAATGATTTTCCCTTCCTCTTTTTCGCGCTTCTTCTTTAAAGTCTCAGCGATCGCGGTCGAATCGGCCTTATCGCGAAGCACATCACCATAGAACGACCTCCTGAGGAAGGCATGGACTTCAACCTTAAAATGGTTTGCCATTTTTTGCGCCAAGCTGGCTTCGGGCTTCGCCTCTGCCTCATTTTCAAAACTCTCCGACCAAGTCGCAACCCCCGTCCGGCAGCCATATGAGTAAATACATCCGTCCGGCACAAAGACGTCCTTGTTCACCTTTGCCAATGCTTCCTCATTAAAATCTATGTCAGGGCTATCGTTGTAGTTGAGCCGAATCTTCCCCGGCTGACCGTGACAAAAGAACGCCACATCCTGAATAAGCGTTTTCTCCTTCCTGCCGCCGCTGACTTTCTCTGGTCTGGCATTCATGTGACTAGCTATGTCGCCTACTCCTGCGATCTTGATAACCTCAAAACCCAGTTTCTTTTTCAAGAACTCAATGGCCAACTTCTCGGCGCGAGTGTATCCCTTGTCAACGTACGCCATAGTACGTTTGTCTGCGCTTCGAAACCCTCCTCCGCCCCCGGCGACGACATGAGAGGCCGCAACGAACATCATCTTGAGCCAGAACGAATCGTATTCTTGTTCTGAACCAACGAAAATGATGTTCTCACGTAAAATGATTTCTAGTGGCGTGAGGCGAACGAAGGCGACTTTGGTTTCGCACGCCTGAACATCAGCCGATATATCCACAGCACCAGCAGGTTGATCCACCGCGGGACCGTGGTGTACTTTCTCGGCACTAATGTTATAGGTGCCCGGATTAACCTCTCCATAGTCGGCCAACCCGTCCTTGTCCGTAATGGAACCGCCCATATCACGGACGCCTACAACTACGTCTTGAATGGGACTACCCTCAAAATCATTAACTTGAACTACTAGCCGCCCCTTGACGCAAGGAATGACCGGGTCTTCAGGTTTGACATTCGGCTTCGGTGGATCTTTCTTTGGCTTTTTCTCGGCAATCGCTTCAAGATATGCGTCCATCCACACTCGACGGCACGTATAGTCGTCGTCCGCCATGGTTAGCTCGCGGATCGAGCCGTCGGAGTTCTTAAGGCGATCACAATTCGCGCTCGAAACCATGTGTGCGGCGGCCACGGCATCTGGATTGAGCGGGATCTTCGCCCGGCGGTTGGATGTACCAACCCACTCTTTCCCGCACCCGTGCGGGCATACTGTCTTTTTAGCCACCTTGTTCCTCTGCGCGTGCTGCCGCTATCAGGCCTCGCCGAGTCATATCGGTGCCTTGGCAGCGCCGAAAACAAAATACTCATTTAACCGGTTGATCTTCTCAGTCTCGTCCTGTTCCTCGCTAGCCAAAACGTTCTTCGCCCACCCGAAAGATGAATCACTAAGGAAGTCTGATCCGGCGATAACACAAAAATCCAGAAAACCCCGAAGATTGTCTGTAGTTTGCACACCTAAACCGTTCGCTTTTTGTATACTATCTTTCACAAATGCGGCGAGTTCCATATCGTCCATACTTTTGGCCCAACCTGGGTAGCTTTCTCGAAGATAAGCCATCATGTTCGACAAAAACAAGTCAAAGCGATGCGTTCTTAGGACTTGCATCTGTTCTTCTCGAATGATTAACATAGCAATAGTCCGGAGCAACATACCGGCCGATGGCAACTAGTGGCATTGCATTGCATTGATCTTTGGTAGCCCGCTAACGCGAACGAATCGATCGAGAGTAACCACGCACCTTGCAGCATCTTTCGGAATCGCTTTCGAAAGCGAAACACTCGTGCGATCGTAGGAACAACGCAGCCAATAGTTACTGGAGGCGCGTTGAAACTGCCAAGTTTGTATGACCTCTTTCTTCGTTCGTTTCTCCTTGTCATTCACCAGAGAGACTTTCTCATTCGGGTGTCCTTCAAAAAAGGTAACGCTAGTCAATCGGTGGGGCACCGCGTCGTTGGCAACCTCCCATCCTTCCAATGCTGCATTTGATTTCTGTTCAACTGCTATTGACGGCGGGCAGGTCATCGAGTTTTCGTTAGCAGCAAGGGCCCACGACGTTTGTGTTGCGAACCAAAAAATGATTACTAAGAACTTCGAAACTTTTGAACTGGTTATCATATTGATGTCACCTCACGGCTATTCGATGATCGAGAAAGCATCTCCGTCGTTGCTAGCGGTTCCATGGCCGCCACGAAACCGGATAATCCGCTTCTCAACCGGGTGACCGACCCATTGGTCGTAAACCCAGATGCCACTCTTATCGTTTTGGCTGATATAGATCGCCGCATGGTTACCCGTAGGCTTATTTAAGTACTTTCCATCAACAAAAGTCGCGATCGCAGTGCCTTTCTGAATCAGAAGACTATCTCGCACTTTCTCGCCTTCCTTCCACTCTTTCGCCTTTGGCGCACCACTTGCTTTCTGTACGTACACTACACAGTGGCCTGTCCCGACTGCTTGACCTTCATATGATTCTGGATCTGTACAAACGTAGGACATCCTTGTCTCCTTATTTCTACGCAAACATCTCTACGAGAGGGTAGACAGACCTGCAATACCCACCGCGATTTACAAACTCAAAGTCATAAAAATGTGCATTCAAAGAATCCAATTTTGGTCCGTTCCTTGGCAAAATAGTTGGAGCCTGCCCTCTATGTTTCACCTTGTCTTGCTACTTGCCTAATTCAGCATCGTTGGTCTCGTCTGGCGGGGCGTCTGAATACCCAAGTTATAGAGTTGAATCTTTACGCCGAACTCCCACAGATTCGTGTTGATGTCCCGCTTGTACAATAGATCGTAGTTACTATTGATGGCCACGTTTTCCATCCCGGTACTTTGAACAGTCAAGAGTCATCTCCTTCACGAAAAAATTCTGTAACCGCTCGAAGGCTCTGAACTTGTTTACACGCTACCGGCAAGCCAGCTTTGAGACCTACGCATTTGCAGCTCACGCCCGCCTGAAGCCTTCTTTCTAGCTCACTATCGTAGCTTTGAATTCCTCAATCGTATAGCCAGTATCCACGCTGGTTCGACAGCCTACTTTCGTTTTCCCACAAGTGCCTGGAGAAACTTGACAACGCTCAAATCTGTAGCAATGATGCGGCCGTCGCTTCTTCGCATCTCACCGCCATGAAACAATTTCTACCTGATCTTTTTGATTCGTCCCTGACGCATTCCCTATGTAAGTTCGATCGATCCAAATGGTCAAGTAATCTTATTTCCAAAGAAGCTCGAGAACCACCAATCCAAGATAAGCTGGCTTTGGAAACACTTTTTCCGTATCAATGAGAATTAGCCCGTCGCGCGATAAATCAAGAACCTTGATCGCGACGTCCCGAATTGAAGGCGGGAGCGCGATCCGCGACATCCCGCCACCTATAAGGTCGTAGGCATAGAGCGACGTAGAGGTCACCTCTTCACGACCTGGCTGGACACTCGAACTAACGTCACCAAGAAGCGTGGTGCTGTCTGGAAACCATGTCCAGGAGTGGATGATGGCGGGCAGCCGCGTCGTGCGCCGAGTTAGCCGGTTGTATATGACGTATTCGGTATTCCCGTAATAGATCAGAATCTTATGTTCGTCCGGGCTAGGGGATATCCGATAGATCTTCTTGCCGCCACGAAATACAGTGCGGCCACCTGCATCTACGATACTACTGTCAGCACCACCAGAACCGATGGTAATCGCCAATCGATCCTCATGCGCAACGATCGATTGCCCATTCTTGTGTGCTCCTGGTATTAGAAGCGGAATCCCGGTTGTGGCGGTTTCCGGGAGCACAAGATCGAATTGTAACCGGCGATCCTTACCAAGAGTCCATGCGAGTGGAAGCGAGCCGAGTGATAGGCTTCTAGCCGGAGTCAGTTTGTCTACATCCAGTAATCGAAAGTTACCCTTTCGATCACGAACCACGAGAGAATTAACGAGCCAACCGACAGGCGTGAATCCTTCGCCGATGCGACGTGTGGTACCGTGGGGAATTGACGCGAGCAAATCGTGCCCGCCCAAATCAACAATAGCCAACCGGGAGTTGAACGGCGAAAAGCGCGCCCATTGTGGACGACTCTCCGGCGGCAAAGAAATCCAAGTAACGATTCTGCAGAGTAATGCGTCCATCGCCCATGGTGGGTCCTTCTCGCTCGCTTCGCTCGCCAGAACCAGTCTAGACAGTAGGACGACTAGTAAAATGGCGGAAGTACGACCGAAGTTATGGCTGATTGAGAATATCGTCAATGATAGCTCCCGCGATAGCGTCGCTGATGGCCTGCCGATTGGCGGTCGAGTTCGGTCCCGTGTTGAGGGTCTCATCGACCCTAAGGACATCAATGAAGTCCACTTCCAACAGGCAGGCGCGAGTCTTATGAAACACGGCTGTATTCCCGAGGTGCGCATCGTTCAACACTCCAAGGACCATGTCGTTCAGATTCTGAGCACGATTGGATATCGGATTCACTGCCAAAACGGCATTGACCACCCTAGTGGCAAGCGCGGCGTCCTCGGCATGGTTCACCTGGTGGTTGCCATTGGGGCGAACAAAAACAGTGGTCCCATGCGCCACCCCGTTGAATCCGTTCATGTGAATGGACACAAGAACGTCAGCCGCGTTGTCGCGCGCAACGTTGGCACGGGCTTCGAGGCTCAAATTCACATCGCCCGCTCGTGTCATGAGGACATTGATGTTGCGAGGATCCGCATTGAGAACAGCGGTGACCAGGTTTCCGAAATCTAAAGTCATGTTTTTTTCAAGAACTCCACTGGTGCTTGTTGCGTGATTAGCGTCCGATCCACCAACGTTTACATTACCGCCATGCCCCGGGTCGATTACTATCGTCGCCGGAACCTCGAAATCAAACTCCTTCAAGCATCCCGGACGATCAATAAACTGAACGGCCAACCGGCCCCGGTTCCAGGCGATCGGTGGACTGTTCACCCGAACGGCGCTGAGCCCAGCCGCGCTGATGACACTTCGTCGGATGGCCGCAGTGAAATTGAACCCGGGCTCCGCCTCGACGTTGGAGCTATGCGCAGTGGGCAGGACGCCGCGCTGGATGCCAGCCGTCAGCGCACCTGCCTGGATTCCGCTTCGAACAAAAGTCCACTCTACCGTTTTGGCCGCAGTCAAGGCTGAAGGAGTAAAGGACAGCGTGATCGTCCGATGCGCGACATGGTCGGCGACAGGAAGCTGGCTGAGATCGTTGACAGCCGGTAACTCAACCACGACTCCGTTCGGATTGCTCAAGCTTCTTGGAACGACTGACGCGACGGTGACTCGCCGGGTGGCCAATACTGGTCCTGTAGGTCCGTCGCAGCGCACTTCAATCACGGCATCCCCAACGACCGCGCTTGCTGCGGCCCCAGATATTGTGAAGTCCACCCACGATCCGGTTGGAGGAATGCTCAAAGTCGTGGTCGTATCCGTCTCATTAGAAAACCGCAGTCGCCCATCGGGATTCAGCAGGACGACGGTCGAATTGCCTGATGCAGCCCCAATCGCCCTGACCCGACAAGGCGTGAAATGCCTCGGAGTATGTGTACAACGTACTACCCAATCGTCATCGATGGCTGGAGTATTGTTGATTTCTATCTCCATTGCTGGGCACTGCAGGGGGCAAGGAACGGTAGCACCGGGTGGGCAAGCGCCTGCATCACTCTTGCTTGGTGGCGGCGTCCTTTCACCCCAGCAACAACTCATGACCGATCTCCCCGGATGGGCGCTGAATCCCACCATCGCTTCAGAAAACCTACGCCTTCGGCGTAAAGCCGGTCAACTCTGTCAATTTCGTTTGCAATCTCTTTGTCGTTCAAAACCTTGGACACCCACGGCAAGAGTAAGTCATTCGCGAACCCATTACCGAGCACAAACATCAGTACTGCGTAAATAGTAATGCCACGTTCACTCGTAATCCCAAAGGCCCTAGCTGACTCAATCGCCCCCAAAATGAAAGTTTGCAGCCTCTCTTCGCCGACATATTGACATTTAGCGGGAAAATTTGATTCGAGGCGCAAAACCATGCGCTTGGCAAAATCGGGGTGGGCACTTTGTGACGGCACCTCGTCTTTGCTTTGCCGCAAGCTACGAATTTCGTCCACAAAACGCGCCGTCGTAGGTTGCCCGACATCATCGCGGTAATCTTTCGAGATATGTTCAATATACTCCCACGCTTGTTGATAGAGCTGATCACCTCTGGCGATTTGATCCATTGTGGATCTCTCGTTCAGGATTGCCGCAGCCCACGGCAGAAGTGGGTCTTTATCGAATCCACTACCCAATCTGCACATGAATTCTATATAGGAACACACGCAAGACTCGGCAGTCAGATCGTAACCCTTAGCCTTCTGCCACCCTTGGTGAATAAGTTTGCGCATCTGCTTCTCGCCTAGTAGCAGGCAATGCTGTGGAAAGTATTTTTGTAAGTGGGCGTATGTTCGATCCTCAAAGCTGCGTACGAGCGATGCCTCAATCGCTCGCATTTGAGTGGTTCGAACAATTAACATTGCTGTTCGTTCCGCCTACGGAATTTGCTCGGTAAACTGGCCCGGCACCAGCACTTGAATCACCCCACCCCACATGCACATCAGCGTATGCGTGTTATCCAACGCTGGCATGTTTCCCAATAAGACATTCGGCGTTCCGGTAATCCACGGGGCCGTCGTTACGGGTATGCACGGCATCGGGGTAAGGACACCTAGGGCTGCCGCCGTCGCTGCTGCGACGACGGGATTGCTCGGCGTCATACACGCTCCGAAGGGCATGATGTTAACCATGGGTACGTGATCCATGATGTTCGCCGCCGGCTGATTGCTGGTTAGTGTTCTGTTTATCGGTAACACAACAAGCGAGCTTGGCGCCATGCCGAAGCTGCACTTGAGCATCGCGCCGTTACAGACGTGTTGGGGCATTTGAGGCTCCTTTCTGTATACCTTGAAAATCCCTCTTCATTCTCATTTTGAAAAGCGGAAGATTATTAGTGGTCATTTCAACACCTCGATCATCTCTGTGGCTATTGTTCCTGAATTGTTAGCAAATCGTATTAACGAATCTGGTTTCTCGTCTTCAAGCATGTAACCTTTTATCTGGCCAAACACGATTCCAAGCTCTTCCGCGTTGCAGGTGGGCAAATAGATCCGCAGCACCCGCGGATCGTAGTAGCGGAAATACAAGGGCTTGTGATTGGGGTCGTATACCATCAAGAATTTTCGCAAGTGCCGTTTGAGGTCTTTGAACGGCATTGCGGCTTGAATGAAGATTCCCCAGCTATCGCCCCACCCTTCTCTGAACAACCAATGCGTAAACTCTTTGTCTCGATCCAGTTGAATGAAATACGGCGCCGATTGCGCAAGATCTTCTTCTAGCTCACCAAGATATAGGCACTCGAACTCACAGTCGGATTGCATGATCGCTGGATAAATCGCTTCGTTCCTGGCGCCATCCAGGACTGCGTAGTACTTGGTTTCCTCGTCTGACAGGAGCGACCACATTTTCTCGATGACTTTGGCGGAGTTGGCGTAGGGCATTGCTTAGTCCAAACGGCGAAACAGCCAAGATTCTGCACGGCAGCAGTCTTCGACTTCGTAATACGTGTGCATATCAAACGCGAGATTGCTTCGCGTTGCTCGCAATGACAGGCTCTGGAAAATGTTTAAAATGTTCATTGAGCCTGCCCGGACTCGCGCGCACGGCGCGCGGCTTCGCATTTCTCGCAGAACGGCACACCTGTTTTGGCGGCCTCTTTTAGGGCGGTGGCCTGTGGCGAGGCTTTGGTTGGCGTGAGGGTTAGTTTGGCCGGGGTAAACGCCGCTGGGGCAGCCACTGTGGCCTTTTCACCCGGTTTAGCGTTATCGGCTTCCGCAGGTTTCTTAGCCGTCCCCGGTGACGCACCGGAGCCGGTCCCGGCGGAGCCACCGCTATTTATCATCACCATCGTGCCTTGGATGAACACGCCCCCAGGGTTGATGTTCACAAAATTTCCACCAACTTTGAGTGTAAGCGTAGCGCCCGCTTCGATCACTACGTTCATGCCGGCCTTAAGATGTATCTCCAGACCGGCATCTAAGGCGTGTTTCATGCCTATCTTTTGCTGGAGATCCATTTCGATATCTTGCGACAACGTTCCGTAGACTTTCTCGTTTTGATCGCCCTTAACCGTCAGATGTTTGTCACCGTTGACCAATTCGAACTGATCGCCGCCGACGATCAAGTGTCGACTTGCGCCAACCCACTCGAGTGATTCTTTCTTGACCCGGTTGTCTTGATTCCGTTCCGCATGAATGAAGACTTGCTCTTTG
>JAYVSE010000243.1:0-8055 GCA_043775635.1 Planctomycetaceae bacterium
GAAATGCTGGAGCGATTGTTCAATCCAGAGCTTGCGATGGTCGAAGTTCTTACCAGAGATCGGGTCGTCACCAAGCAGGAAACAGCGCCGTACGGTGCGGTTGTAGACATGGGCAATCGTGACTTCATGGGGATCGAAAACTTCCGCCCGCGCTAGCCGAACCATGTTTGGACCTCTCAGAAAACGGCACTGAAAAACTCACTTCGACCATCATTACCGCTACAAACTTCACTGTCAACACCCGGCAAATGCCTATGTCCCTGACGTTCCCCTGTCAACACCCGGCAAATGCCTATGTCCCTGACGTTCTCTGACGTTCCCTCCTTAGCGACACTTCTGAAATAGAACTCGACAGACTCACACCGATTGCGGCAGAATTGTTAAAATCGCTTGAGACTCGGTTGCACAAGAATGAATCGCGACGATGGTGGTCGCGAGTATGGACGTGGCTGCATCATCGACCAAATCGGACAATGCCAACGAACAATCCGATGGACGGAAGCGGTGGATCGTCTGCTTCCTGATGGAAAAATTACTTGCCACCGCTCGGTCATCGGTGGCGTTCGTCGTACGAAAAATGAGCCACACCACATTCAATATCATTGGAACAATTCTGGGCGTTGCCGCGCACATCGCACTTTGCGTCGCTCTGTACTCCGTCATCTTGATGTTCGTCCGGTGGAAGCGTCCCGAACGACGTCGGCACTTCATCCGGCTTGTTAACGCCGCGATCGCCGTTCCTTGCTTCATTGGCATCCATTTCATGATTCTCTTTTTTGTCGTTCTTCCGACTCAAGGTCGGGAGCAAATGGCAGAGATAAACGCGGGACGTGCCGCAAAACTGGCTGAAACTTCAGTCGTTCAAATTGGTGATCCAGCACCGGATTTTTCAATTACAACTGCCAATGGAGAGCTATTTTCGCTCGCCGATGCAAGAGGCGACATTATTCTGATCAACTTCTTCGCCACCTGGTGCGGGCCGTGCCAAGTCGAATTACCTCATATCGAACGCATCTGGACAGAAAACAGAAACAACAAGTGCTTTCGCCTATTAGTCATTGGCCGTGAAGAGTCCGAGGAATTCGTGCGTGGATTCTGCGATAAGCACGGGTTTACGTTCCCGATTGCCGCCGATCCTAATCGTGCCGTATATTCACTCTTCGCAAAAGAATTGGTTCCACGAACCCTGATTGTCTCACCGGAGGGATTGGTCGTCTATTCGAAGGCTGGGTTTGTCGAGGACGACATTGAAGAGCTGAATCTCGTGCTGGCGGCACAGTTTGCAGCTCGCCCGTAGCATACCGTCGCGAAGAGTCGACGAACCAATAAGGATTTGACTTCGCGGGTGAGCGTGAGCAAGAAAAAGGGAAAGGGGCAATAGTGTTCGGCACAAGAGTTGCCAACGTCGGCACCGGCATTTTAATTGATTTTCTTTCAAAACAAGCGAGTTTTGGCACAGCAATTGCGCATGTGCTTCGGCGACTTTTCATTCTGCCAAGTTGTCACTCACGCTGCGTTCAACCGTGCCTAGTCATATACCGAGACGCAATACTCTTCCCAAGCGACGCAAGCCTAGCCCCAAGCAGGACGGTGATCGCTCTGACTTAGACCAATCAAAAGGCGACAAAGAACCCGCATCGACAAAAGGTAAGCCAGCAGTCAAAAGCAAGGATATCCAGGGACTGAAGTATCTCGATATGATCGCGCCTTTGCTCGAAAGGTTGCACGGGGACAAATGCGAACGAGACAAAGCAGGAAACAGAGATCTGCGCTACGACCAGTACTGCATGCTGATCTTGCTCTACATGTTCAATCCAACCGTCACAGCGCTGCGCTCGATTCCGCAGGCCAGCGAACTGGCAAAAGTGAAGAAACGCTTGGGCTGCAACAAAACTTCTCTCACCTCACTGAGTGAAGCCTCGCGAGTCTTTGACGCGAATCGCCTCAAAGCGATCATTGCTGAATTGGGCGAACAAGCCAGTCCGATGGGCAAGCAACAGACGCTCGGCGGTATTAACCAAACGATAACGCTCGTCGACGGCTCGCTAGTCTCGGCACTCCCCAACCTGATCCAAGCTTCCATTTTGAAGCAAACGGAGGGCAGTGGCTTGGTGCATTGGCGGCTGCATACTCACTTCGAGGTCGACCGGTATGTTCCGACTCGAATCGACGTAACTCCCAATGACGGTGGAGAGAATGACGAACGCGCAGTCCTGGATCGCGTCATCGAAAAAGATCGCTTGTACGTGATGGATCGTGGCTATGCGAAGTTCACGTTATTTAACTCAATCGTCCGCAACCAGAGCAGCTATGTTTGCCGACTACGCGACAATAGTGTTTATGACGTGATCGAAAAGCAAAAACTATCCGAGGTGGCAGTCCAGGCGGATATATTCAGCGATGAGATTGTATTGCTAGGCAAAACTAGCAAGAACTCTGACAAACCGGATCATCCTATTCGCCTAATACAAATTCGTTGCACGCCGCACCAGAACCGAACGGGCGGAAAAGCCAAAGGCTCAACCGCTCCCAACAGCGACGGCATCTTGCGGATTGCAACCAACCTCCTGGATGTTCCTGCGGAGATCATCGCACTGATCTATTCTCAAAGATGGATCATTGAAATATTTTTCCGGTTCTTCAAGCAGTTTTTGGGCTGTTCTCATCTGATCAGCAATAGCCAGAACGGAATCGAAATCCAGTGCTACTGCGCGATCATCGCCTGCTTGTTAATTAATCTCTGGACCGGCCGCAAGCCGACCAAACGCACCTTTGAGATGATCAGCTACTACTTCATGGGTTTGGCGAGCGAAGAAGAGCTAATCGCCCACATTGAGAAGCTCAAACGGCAAGACGACGCCAAATCAAAAAATCAATAAAAGTCGACCAGGGAGCACTACAATCAATGTTCACCTGGGCTTGATGCTGCGCGGTCGGAATTTCAAATCTCGCCGAATTTTCTTCGCGGCAATCAAGTCCCACTGCAACCACGTTACGATGCGCAATCCAACGCCGCACAGCAAAGCGAGTGCCGAACACTATTGGATAGGACCCCTACTGTGGCCGGCGGAGCGCAAAGAATCCATTGATGATGGGGCGATCTCCTGACTTGCTTTTCATTAAATGGCGGACGAAGTTCATATCGTCAATGTCAGTCGTAAAATAGGTTTCTGGATGGCCGTAGGGGGACTTGAGCAGGGCTTGCATCGCAAATGATTTCGCAAAATCAAATTTAAGTTCGAGCGACTCAAGTTGCATCCCCTGAAGCATCCTCCATGCCGCCGCGATCATTTCGGAAGATTTTAGTGACACGAGTGCCTCCAAGAATGCATCGAGCTTGTATGGATTGGACGTCCCCAAAGCATGAAGGCCAGATATCGACGGTGCACTCTCGCCCATTCCACGAGTTGCCATGAATTCCTTGAGTGCGGTCAGCTTTCCGGCGTAGTGCGAACCAGCTTCACTGGATGGAGAAAAAACACGAATAGCCCATTCAAAGCCTCGTTTTTGTAATAGATCGGCGACGTCCGCTGAATCAGTCATGCGGCAAACTCCTGACGACCGAGAAACAGATCTCGTGACAAACCCTGTGCAGCTCCGATGACATTACGGTTGACGGTTGCTAAAGGGTCGTCGACCACGACGGTCACTTGCCGAACCTGTAGAAGAATATGGAACATCGTGTTCACGTTCGCATCGCCGGCGCCTTCGTCGTCCCACAATTGCTTCATCGCGGCATTTTCATAGACGAAGAACTCGTGCGGAATCGTCTGAAAACCTAAGCTGACTAATTCGATACTTTCTCCAGTATCTGCGTCCTCGATCACCATGTCGTTCCACTCGAATCGAATCAACCTCAAAAGTTGTTCGGCGATTTCGGATGGCGATGTCGTGTGAATGATGATGTCGTTACCGCTAATCACGTGCATTTTCCTTCATCTGATCGACCGTGTTCGCGCTGTTGGTTATTTATGACTTTGTAATCGGTGGGCGAGTACCACACATAATCCCCGCGACCGCCTGGTAGTTGAAGTAGACCGTCGGCACGCTGAAAGCAGAAAACGAATTCAATAAACGCCTTCCACCGATTGCAACATAGCTTTCTTCCTTTAACTCAGAGATTAGATGAAAGTGGTAGGACAAGATCGCATAGCCGAGCAGATCAATTGCAAAGGCGGCGGCGAATTGCTGCAAATACTCTTCGATCCAAACCAGGTCCATCGGATGCCTCTGTAGGATAGGCCTTCGGGTCTTCTACGGGAGCGGTGGCTGTTTTGTCGCTCTTGACGTGAACATATCCGCGTTTGATCCCCACACCGGCAATGACCGAAGTGTAGCAGTACGGCCAGTGGTCGCCGAATGAGGCTCGGGAGCGTTCTTTCGATTGGCAGGACAGCCGCCACACGAACCGCAGTTGCCTTGTTCGCCAGGACGAGTCGCCGACATCACAACGCGGTAACCGCGTCTGGCGACAAAGAATCCCGCAGTGAGAACAACCATCGTTGCAATAATCGTCTGCATCATCGTGTATCCACAATTTGATTCTCTACATCCGCATCCCGATTTGATACGTCAACAACGCGCCGATGTATGCCAACGTCGTCATGTAAACGAAACTGAGTAGCGGCCATCGCCAACTGTTCGTTTCGCGTTTCATGACCAGCAATGTGCTCACACACTGAGCACACAACGCGAAAAACACCATGATCGATAGTGCCACTGGCACATTATACACCGGGCTGCCATCTGGCCACGTCGACGATCGTAACGCGTCGATCAAACCCTCGTCTTGCTCGTCGACATCACCGCCGAGCGAGTAAACCGTACCAAGCGTGGCGATAATAACCTCTCGCGCCGGAAAGCTTGCGATCGCTCCCACGCCGATTCGCCAATCCCATCCTAGCGGCTTTACGACAGGCTCGATGGCGTGCCCCAAACGCCCAAGTAGCGAGTTCTCCAGTAACTGGCCACTTTCATGTTGCAACTCAATCGTCCAGTCCGCAACCTGGGGCGAAGAACTGTCTTCCGCCGATTCGATCAGTGTTTGCAGTTCGTGTTGATGGGAGTGATCACCCGGTAGATATCCAGCAGCCCAAATCAAAATCGATGCCGAAAAAATCAAGGTGCCGGCGCGAATCACAAACGCTTTGCTGGCTTCGTAGACCCGCATCTCAACGACGCGAATATCGGGCCACTTGTATTCGGGAAGCTCTAGTACCAGCGGTGCGGCCTCGCCACGAAGCAGTGTTTGCTTCAGCAGCCAAGCGGTCGGAATTGCAACCACGACTCCCACCATGTACATCGCCAGCAACACCAAACCGCTAAGCGATACCCACCCACCGAGTACTTTCGTATCAGGCACAAATGCCGTAATCAGCAGCAGATAAACCGGCAGCCGCGCCGAACAACTCATGAAGGGAGCAACGAAAATTGTCGCCAAGCGATCGCGTGAATTTTCAATCACTCGCGCGGCCATGACGCCAGGAACCGCGCATGCAAATGAACTCATCAATGGCAAAAAAGATTTACCGCTAAGTCCAAAAAACCCCATCACGCGATCGACGAGGAACGCAGCCCGAGCCATGTAACCGCAATCTTCCAGTAACGCCAGAAACAAAAATAACAACGCAATCTGCGGTACGAAAATCAATACTCCACCAACGCCTGCAATCACACCGTCAACAATCAAGCTGCGTAAAATCCCAGGTGACAAGACGCTTTCGACGCCACCAGAGATCCAGCTTTGCACTGCTTCAACCCCATGCATTGGAATCCCACTCCAGGCATAAATGCACTGGAAAATTAAAAGCATGAACGCAGCAAAGATGACCAGCCCAAAGACGCGATGGGTCAGGATGCTGTCCAGCCAATCGGTTACGCGATGCGAACTACCGCCGGCTTCTCCCAGTACCCCAGTCAACATCTGCCGCGACCACGCATAACGACATTCGCATTCAACATCATTGGGTGAACCAACTAACTTGGTTAGTTCCGCGCGGGCTGACGCGATCTCCGACTTGGCAGACTCGCCAAGTATCCGCACAATCGATCGCTCGGCTTCTCCACCAACATCCAGTAACGCTCGTTCCACTAGGTAACGATTAGGCAGCGAGACCTTCCCCTGTTTTTCATTGCCGGTGGGCTTTTCATTGCCGATGGGCTTTGCGTTGCCAATATCCGACAACTTCACTGCAACTTGGTCTCGGATATCGTAAAACGCTTGTGGCAACGGTTGGGCTGCCTTTGCGGCATTCGCCTGCGAAAGCGTTTTGACGATCTCAGCTCGCAGCGGCTCAATCCCTTCACGCCTGGAGGCCGAAATCGGCACAACAGGAACGCCAAGGTTTTCGGAAAGCTTCTGGCAATCGATCACCAACCCACGCGATCTTGCCGCGTCCATCATGTTGAGGGCAATCAAGACCGGACAACCAAGCTCAAGCAACTGGCTGACCAAAAACAGATTGCGACGCAGCAACGTTGAATTCACAACACAAACGATCAGATCGGGTGCCGCTTCACCGATTGCGTCTCCCGTCAAAACTTCGACCGTAACTAGCTCGTCCGGTGAGCGCGGGCTTAACGAATAGGTTCCGGGTAAATCGACGAGCTCAATTGGAAACGGTTCGAGAGCGAACTGGCCGATTTTTTTTTCAATCGTGACGCCCGCATAGTTGCCCGTTCTTACTGTCATGCCCGACAAAACGCCGAACAACGTGCTCTTTCCCGTGTTCGGGTTTCCCACGAGGACGACGCGACGTGGAGCTTGAACCATGGGCCTAACGTCGATGGAATGAGCGATAGATTCGGTGGGACCAGAGATTCGGTGGGATTAGGCAGCGAACGTTTTTCGGGCAAACTACTGAGGCACAACTTCGACACGTTTCGCTTCGCGGTTTCTTATCGCGATTCGACATCCCTGAATCATGCATTTCAGCGGATCTCCGAGTGGTGCCAGTCGTAGCAGCCGCACTCCTTCTCCCGGAATAAACCCCATTTCGCGGAGTCTAATCGCAATCCCATCCCCACCAGAAACACGGACAATCTCTGCCGATTGTCCAGGTAAAAGCATATCGAGAGTGATCATCAACACTACCCAAAAGCAAGCAAGACTTGACCAAACCTTTAACATTGCGTGTTGTTGAGAATGAATCTCAGCATCAGCATCACTTCCTTCATCATCTTCACTGGAAGCCTACACGTCAATAGTTAATGAACACTCTGGTTCAATTCGCTATCATGATCGCTGTCACCCGCTTCAAAAAACCTGAGGAATTTGATGAAACACGCGCTGTTAAGTTTTTTCTTTCTCTCGACCATTGCGCTGGACATTGCTCACGCGGAACCGGCCGCCGCAAAAGAAATCATCTCTTCGCCAAATATCGTCATCATTTTCGTGGATGACATGGGCTACGGAGATATCAATTCGTTTGCGTCCAACCGTTATCCAACGCCGAATCTCGATCGAATGGCAAACGAAGGCCGAAAATTCACAGACTTTGTTGTCTCATCTGCCGTATGTTCCGCATCTCGCGCTGCGCTAATGACAGGTTGCTACCATCGCCGAGTCGGTATTTCCGGTGCGTTGGGTCCCAGTAGCAACATCGGCATCCATGAATCGGAAACCACGATCGCGGAATTATGTAAGTCCAAGGGATTCGCGACCGCATGTTTTGGGAAATGGCACCTTGGCCACCACGCCAAATTCTTGCCAAATCGCCACGGTTTCGACCACTATTTTGGCCTCCCGTACAGCAACGACATGTGGCCGCTGCATCCGGAGAACGTGTTGAAATTACAGCGGAACCCGAACGCAAAATCAAATTGGCCACCATTGCCGCTGCTTGAAGTTCATGGCAGCGAAAACCACCAAGTCGTCAATGCGGACGTACAACCCAAGGACCAAGAACAACTGACTCGTCAGTACACCGAACACGCAACTCAGTTCATTCGGGACAACCGTGAGCGTCCCTTTTTCCTTTATTTGCCTCATTCGATGGTCCATGTACCGCTCTACGTTTCCGATCCATTTCGCGGTCAGAGCGGTGCTGGATTATT
>JAYVSE010000244.1:0-7561 GCA_043775635.1 Planctomycetaceae bacterium
GGGAGCCAGGCTCCTGCGATTCAGCTTGGCGGATCCTTGATAACCACGGTGCCAGTGATATCGCCGCCAATCAATTGGGCGACCAGCCTTGGGTCGACAAATGACGAAAGTAGCTCGCCACGCGAATTGACTCCGTAGGCTCTGAAGATGCTGCGAACGTGCGAGTGGATCGTGTTGGGACTGACAAACAGTGACTTCGCGGCTTCCGCTTCCGACATGCCTTGAAGCAACTGCAGCAGAACTCGCTGCTGAGTCGCCGTCAATCGTTCGAACGTATTCATCACCGTGGGCGGCTCTGCCGAATTGGCTGGAATGAGAAACCCTGTCGAACGCTCCGCAATCGGCTCATCGTCAACAACCGGCGACGTTCGAACTAATCGCAGCGAGACGTCGCCGACTCGCCAACGATCAGTCAATGAAACGTTGCTTAAACTGACACGAACATTGTTGACATAAACCCCGTTTCGGCTGTTGCAATCTTGGATTTGCACGACGTCATCGACGATGCAAATGGCCGCGTGATCTCGCGAGACACTGGCGTGGTGCAAGCGAATATCCCGATCAGGGGACCTACCGATCGTTTTGGCTACTAACGTTAGCGAGTGACACCAGATTTCGATTGGCACCGACTCCATCGTCACGCACCAGGTCGGCTTACGTATTGATTCCAGCATAACGACGCGACTCGGAGACTAAGGCTCTGCAAATCCGGTGATACTGGCCTCAGCGCGGTCGGACGGCTCACGCCGTACCGCTAACACCTATCATTTTGCTGAAGTAAATTCGTTCACGGCGTAGGGACAAGCTCCGCCCGTGGCGAGGTTATATCAGGTCTTTTTTCGGACAGACTGGAAGCCGATCGTACGACAACTATCGCTTGCTGAACTGGGAGGCACGGCGAGCGCCGCGAAGACCTGGTTTCTTGCGTTCCTTCATGCGCGAATCTCGCGTTAAGAAGCCGCCTAGTCGCAGGATGTCGTGCAAGCCTTCAGCATGTCCGACCAATGCACGAGCTAAGCCCATGCGAACGGCACCGCTCTGGCCGGTCAATCCACCGCCGTTGACTCGAACAATCACATCGACCTTGTCAGCGTGTTCAACTGCCTGCAGCGTGCTTAGAATCGCTTTGCGATCTTGATCGTTGACGAAGTACTGGTCCATCGGCTTGCGATTCACGGTAATCTTCCCGGAGCCGGGACGGATACGGACGCGAGCGACGCTCGACTTACGACGTCCAGTGCCGAGCGAATCGCCGTTGATTTTGTCTTTCTTAATCGCAACCATGTGTGACTGTCAGTGGTGGGGCAGAAGGTGTTTTTTGGATTTGTTTTGGTATGACTTGGGCTGTTCGTGACAACTGGCCGATGGCAGTCATCAGCAGTCATCAATTACTTGCCGACAATTTTCTTGCCAGTGCGTATCAACGGTTGTGGGTCTTGAGCGACGTGTGGATGTTCTGGGCCCGCGTAAATCTTCAGCTTGTTCATCATGTGGCGAGCAAGCTTGTTCTTTGGCATCATGCGACGAACCGCATGGAAAATCAAATCTTCTGGCTTGCGAGCTTGACGATCAGCATAGCTTTCCAGGCGCAGCCCGGTGTAGCCGGTGTACCAAGTGAAGTGGCGAACATCCATTTTGTTCCCAGTCATCACTACCTTGTCAGCGTTGATGACAACGACAAAGTCGCCGCAATCGATGTTTGGCGTGTATTGAGGGCGATGCTTGCCCATCAATACCATCGCGATATCACTTGCCAATCGACCCAAGACTTCGTCTTGAGCATCCACTAGCATCCATTGTTTTTCGATGTCGCCGACGTGGGCAATATAGGTTCGTTGAGCAACCACTTGGGATAGGACCGCAGTAAAAAGGCTGTGAGTCGTGTAACGGACTCGAAAATTTAGTGATCCCAAGCCTAGCTGACAAGGCGTTCTAAGGCCAATTGGGGCAGTTTTCTTTGGTTTATATCACAGAACCTGCCAATTCAGCCGCTCTACGCACTCGTTTTATCGCAATCATGAAGGCTGCGGTACGCAACGCAACCTGCTCCTCTTGCGCAAGTTGCCAAACCACCTCAAACGCATCGCTCATCGTCCGGTCCAGTTCCTGCCGCACTCGGTCGAGACTCCAGCGGTAGTGCTGGCGATTTTGAACCCATTCGAAATAGCTGACCGTAACGCCACCGGCGTTGGCCAAAATGTCGGGCAAAATAATGACTCCCCGCTCGTTCAATCGCTTGTCCGCGAGTGGCAAAATAGGGCCATTGGCCGCTTCAATGATCACTTTTGCAGAGACGCTGTCAACATTTGCAGACGTAATGACGCCGCCCAATGCCGCAGGGATCAGTACGTCTATATCCTCCAGGGACAACAGTGCATCGACGGGCAATACTTCACAATTTTTGTAACCGTTCAACGATCCGCGCGGCTGCGTCATCGAGTGACGTAGCAAGTCTTGCACATCCAAGCCTTCTGGGTCGTAGTATGTTCCGGTCATATCGCTGACCGCAATGATTGGAAATTGTGCGTCGGAGAGGTATTTTGCTGTGTGAGTACCGACGTTGCCGAACCCCTGAATCGCCACGCGCGTTTGTTCTGCTTTCCGGCCCAATCGCTTGATCAATTTAATGGTCAGCGTTCCGACACCGCGGCCGGTCGCCTCTTCGCGGCCTTTTGCCCCGTATTCTTCGACAGGTTTGCCCGTGATTACCGATGGGTTAAACCCGTGATATTTCTCCCATTGGTTGCGAAACCAGCTCATCACGCGGTGATCCGTGCCCATATCGGGAGCTGGAATATCCGTATCGGGACCGATGATATCGTGAATTTGGTCGACGAAGGCGCGCGTTAAAGCCTGTAATTCACGCAACGAAAGCGACGCTGGGTCAACACCGATCCCGCCTTTTGCCCCGCCATAAGGCAAATCGACCACAGCGGTCTTCCAGGTCATCAGGCTGGCCAGCGATCGAACTTCGTCAAGATTGACTTCTGGGTGATATCGCAAACCTCCCTTCATGGGGCCACGGCTGTTGTCGTGCTGAACTCGAAAGCCGATGAATGTCGCCAATTCCCCGTTATCCCGCTCAATCGTGACCTGCACTTGCACCTCTCGTTTGGGCATCAATAAAACCTCACGGGTCGATTCCGTCAGATGCAATCGATCCGCCGCAGTGTCAAAGAAATACTGAGTCGCTTCAAAAGCTTTCATCGATTTCATTTCTCGCAAAAGAGTCACAGAGAGAGGCGTCATTCCGGAAATCGCGTTTGTATCGACTTCGAGATCTAAAAATCATCGCACTCCGATTGGTTTTGCGCAAGGGCAGCAAAATGTTTGGCCTAAGTTTGGTCAACTGCAAACCGTTTGAACCTGATTGTAAAACCGTTGGTCCTCAATGGTTCCTTTCAACGTAGGTGCTTTTTCATCCATTCGATACCGCGAGGGATGCCGTCATCGATCATTGGCTGATAATGGTCACCCGAGGGCACTTCGACCAACGTGACATCCTTGCCGGCTGTTTTCATGCGATCCACGAAGTCTCGACTATCTTGAACGGGGACGTTGGAATCGTCGGCTGCATGAAACACCATCGTTGGGCATTTTAAATTCTGCTCATGTGTTCGTGGCGAAGACTGGATAATGAACTCTGCCAAGTTATCCAAAGCGTTGCCTAGCGTCCGAACAACAAATCCAGGCGTGCGAGCTTTGCCGTCGATACAGGGAGCAAACGCCACACAGCCTGCTAATCGAGGCTCGTGTTCTGCAAATAAAACGGCAAGCGTTCCCGCTGAACTGTGACCTACAATAAAAACCTGCTTAGGATTCACCATCGGCATCTGGGTCAGAGCATACGCAAAAGCGTTCGTCGCATTCGCCAGTCCGGCATGGGACGCGCGAAACTGCTGGTAGGATCGTGCGTCAGGCAGGCCCGTCTGATTCGGACCATCGATCGAAAATGCAATCACCGCAAAGCCTGCTTGCAAGTACGGAACATGTTCCGCCCTATCGCCTTCACCTAGCTCCATGCCTTCCATCATCGTGCTGCCTGCCGGCGAAACAAGCACGCACGGCATCATCACGTCAGGGTCAACTTCGATCGGCGTGTAAACATAAAAACGACCGTTTGCGCCCGGTGGCGTGCCACAGCCACTGCCATCGCCAAGCACGATTTCTTTGCATACAAATCCAGCCGGAATCAGCGGCGAAACAACTTCGACTCCTGCGGCTGGAAACGTCGGTGCCGTAAATGTCGAGTTGTCAAATGGCTGCCGTGCTGTATTCGGAACGCTAGGGAAACTGCTGAACCAAAGGCCGCCGCCACAGCAAATTCCCATCACTAGCAAGAATACACTGCCCAAAACCCCTAAAACGATCCAAAGTGTCTTGTTGGATTTTTTGACTGGCTGGCCGAATGACATAGTGGCACGCTGTAGAAAATTTGCGGTTGACTGAATTTAATCGATGTTGTTCTGACCAGATGCTACGACGGGGTTCATCCCCGTCGGGCTATAATCCCAACCAGAAGTTGTTGGCGGAGTGAGCCTCGCTGCCATGCGGCTTGTCTGCGTGGAACGCTAGTCAATCGCTGCACGATTATTTTCTGATCATGGCCCGACGGAGACAAGCTCCGCCCGTGGCCGACGTCATTTCTTCGTCGCCATCTGGTTGTGATCGTGGCCCGACGGGGACAAGCCCCGCACGCGGCAAGATTATGGAATTAAACTTGCGCTAAGGCTTCTTGCTCGCAATAGCAAATTTTTAACAGCCCAGCGCTAGCCTCGGGCCTTGCATGGCTCTAACGGACGCGATGCCCGCGGCTAGCGCCGTCGGCTCACTAAGTCCACGCCATTGTAGCCTGCTTGGCAGGTGCATTGGATCACAACCAGACGACGAATGGGTGCTTAATTGTTAACGCGCCACTTTCGATGGACCCGAGTTCCATCCGTTCACGCTAAACTCTCCATGGACTCCACATTCGAACTTGAGCGGTTCTTTGAGGCCAACGTGTCGATCCGCCTTAGCGTTAGTCAACTTTTCGGCATCGGACACGTTGATGAGTGTATTGTTCGACACGGTTGCGGCATAGCTTTCTGGCGCGCGAAGCAACGGACGAGCCTGTCCCTTGCACTCGATTAGATTGTCCTTGATCGAAATTGTTTTGAAGTCACTGCCTCCATTGAATCCAAACAGTCCTTCATTCCGCGGCGTCGCTGTCGTACGCGTAATGATGTGGTTGTTATGAACTTCGAAGTTGTTGAACACTTCGTTGATCCAGATCACCCCGCGCCCCGGGTTGCTGACGAGGTTATCGTGGAAGCTAGCCGGGCCTTTAGCTGCGACATCCCCAAAAGCTGCAATCAGATTGCCGTGATCCTGTTGCGGATCGAAATCGAACAGATTGTGATCGATTTCGACTCCATTGCGGACGAATTCGATGGAGTAACTGTCTTTCATCCAGTTGTGATGAATGTGGAATGTGCGACCACTCTGAGGCACAACTCCACCAGCATATTTGGGAATGGAAATAGTGCCGTGGCAAACGTTGTGGTCGATTTCATTGTCCTCGTCATTCTCGAATGGAAATTCCATCGAGAAATTTGCCTCGATCGTATTGTGGTGAACGTGGCACCTTGTTCCCTGGCGAACTTTGATGGCATAGAACTCTTCTGCTGGTTCCGTTTTAGTGCGGACGAAGCGGTTGTCAAAGATTTCGCAGTCGCTCATCCAAACGGCGAAAATTCCTCCGCCTGTGTTACCGCCCTTCACGCCCGGTTTGCCATTATCCCATCGACCACCAGCATCAACAAATTCGCAATCATGGATCTTCGCTCTCTGCATTCCGAACGTTCGCAAGCCAGACCATCGCGTTTCCTTGATTCGCACATGATGCAAATGCAAGTCAGTATGAAACCAAGCGAAGATTGCTCCGTGCAATTGTGGGCCATGCAGCGTCAAGTCGGAAATCGTGACACCGGCTGTATCACGTTTGATCCGGATCAGATAGGCGTCGGTGTCCAAACCTTCCAGTTTCATTTCGGGGTCGGGCAATGATTTTGTAGACGGAATCCAATTCGAGACCTGAGTGATGACTGTCTTATCGATTCCCGCACCCTTGAGCGTCATCCCAGCCTTGAGTTCCAGTGCTGCATCTAGCGCATAGCTGCCCGCCGCGATCTCAATAACTGCCCCTTCTGCGCCCTCTCGAACCGCAGCGACAAGTGCTGAACTGTTGTCAATAATCGCATCAGCATACGTCGGACACAAAATTGCTGAGAAAACAAACAGCAGCACAAGTTGTCGTAAGACAAGCATTATTTTTCCCGAAGTCAATATGATTGGTTAAAGGTGATTTCCCGCATACGGTTCTGGTGACGAGCGAGAAGAATCGCAAAACGCAATGATTTTGTTCATTCGCAAGTTTAACACTATTCTGAAGCGGCGGTCCCATGGGTGAGGCAAAAACTAAAAACTAAACCGTCGTCAGTCCCGCCGATTACCTCAATTGTCATTCGAAACACAGTGATAACGAGGATCGCTTTCTTACACTTGGTTTCTCCGATCATGGTAGACTGCTTATTGTCTGGCATACTGATCGCAACGACACGATTCGGATTATGGGTGCCAGAAAACCGGAAAGGCACGAAACACACGGTTACCCAAATGACTGACAATGACCCCGATTTGGAAGAAATGCCGACGAATTGCGATTTCACCGACCGCGCGAATCCAGCGATTGGGAAGTACGCCAGTCGGGCGACGGATAATGTTCGTCTTGTACGACTGGACCCGGACGTCGCCGTGCGTTTCCCTAACGCAGAGGCAGTCAACGCGGCATTGCGGTCAATAGCGGTGCCGGATGCTAATGCGGGCGGATAACCAATAGGGATTTGACTTCGCGGGTGGGCGTGAGTGGATCCTGAGGCGGGTTTGTCGGTCGCCCGTTCTGTTGACTTCGCACGATGAGTGACTAGCCGAAGCTCAAGTCCTCTGTTCAAGAAGCCCGGGGAATCGGATCTGGCTGCCAATATGCTTTTTGCTTCCGTCATGCGGACGTGATTTCGTGTTGGAATTTCTCAAACTGTAATTCCGAGCACCGCGGCGTCAACTTCGGTACAGTGCAAAACGATACCGCTGTTGGGATCGATGATACAAGCTGTCGAATGCTGCTTCCCAGAGAGATCCCTGAATTTGAACCGGGCGACTTAAAAGGCCAAAGACTGGCAGAGAAGGTCGCCGAAGCACGCAGAAAAGGCCACCAAAGCTTGCTTGCCAAGATGTGGGTTTATAGTGGACTAAACAAGTCGCATTATAACATTTTTGATTTTCGTGTTTCGCGTCATCGCGAAGGACCAGAAGAATTCTTTGCGAATAGTCGCTGCAAAGTTCAAGGCGATTGCTATTCAGGCAATACAGGCAACGTGCTTAGCAGCAACGTGCTTAGCAGCAACGAGCTTAGCAGCAACGAGCTTAGCAGCAACGAGCGGCTCGAGTTCGTGGCTTGCTGGGGTCACGCGCGTCGCAAGGTAGTGGAGTCGCAAACGTATAAGCCAGAAGGGGAAATCCT
>JAYVSE010000245.1:0-2176 GCA_043775635.1 Planctomycetaceae bacterium
TATGCATCTCGCAGGCGGCTCGCATTGGCGAATCGACGCCTGATCGAGCGAGATCTAAAGCCGACCTCAAAGCCACCTACCGCTTGGTCGACAACCCGAGGGTTAGCATGGATCAAATCCTCTCCCAACACAATCAATCCGCTCGTTAAAGATGCGCCAAGCATTCGCGGGTCTATCTTGTCCAAGACACCACCGACGTCGACCTGACCAAGCCAAATCAACGCGTCCAAGGTGCCGGGCCCTAAGGTACTGATAAGCGACAGGGCTTTTTTTATCATCCGCTGTACGCGATCACCGACGACGGTTTGCCATTGGGAGCAGTCGACCAAGTGATTTGGACGCGTGATTCGAAATCACTCGAAGTTTCCGCCACAGAACGTACTGCTAAGAGGAAACGGCCTTGCTTTGAGGAGAACGATCCTAGGCGACAAATTGAGCCACACATTGCGCTGGAGCGGGAAGACGCAATAGCGGTGCAAATGTTGCTGAATCAGCATCGACTTGCGTAAGTAGTGATTTCAAATCAATCTTTGCCGTTCCGATCAATCGGGCGAAGCCATCTGTGAATAGAGCCTGCTCCTCCCACTGTGCGTCATTGCAACCTGGTAGCAGTGAGGCAAGTGCAACGCAAACACCACCGCGAGCTTGAGAGCCTTGTAGCAGTAACCCTTCGAGCTGCGTGTGATTGCGGATAAGATTCACAAAGCTGGTGGGCAATTTCCATTTTTCAGCCAGTAGTGCGGCTGCGTCTGCGTGATCCCATCCAAAGCATTCTTTTTCAAGCCAGCTCAATCGACATGACTCTGCATCTCGTCGGTCGAGAAACTCCTTGTACTGTTCAGGCAGTTCCTTCAACAACAGGGGAATCGCCATGTCCTGGAGCAACGCTCCGGCGAAGAGGTCTTCGGCTTCGGCAAGAAACAACGCCTTGCCAAGACATCTTGCGAGTACGGCACGACGTAGTGAATCTTGCCACAGGCGTTTGAGATCGAACGGTCCAAATTTCGGATTTGGAATCACACTGAAGACAGCGTTCCAAAGCGCAAAGTTTGTGATCGCGCGAGTTCCCACGAGCGTAAGCGCCTGCGGAATGCTGGTGATCTCCCGCGAAAACCCAAAGAACGAAGAGTTAACGAACTTGAGAATTTGCCCCATCAATCCTGGGTCCGCTTCGATGGGACGCGCAAATTCCGCAGGACCAGCGGTAGTGCTTTGCGATAGCTGCAGTAGCGAGATGGCGCTGTGAGGAAGTGCAGGCAACATCTTGTCGTGGAAAATCGCTTCCAAAGACGGGGCGTTCATAATCGTCGTCATAATCGGTTACTCCGTAAGGCAATATTCGAATCGCGTATTCGTGATAGGTCACGAGTATTGGCGATTGAAAACGCCTGGCAAAACCCACGACCGTTTGAACCATAGGTCAAGAATGAATGTTGGCGTAAAAAATGGAATTGCAAACTGAATTTCCTGATTTCGACTGTTTCGACTTGCGCGATTAGGTGGCGTCCAGTCAACGTCGATGTTGACAAAAAGCAACGTGCACTTCGCCTGTTACGTTTTATAAAAGTCAGAACCTTGCGATTGCCTCGTAAAAACGCGGGTATTCCATTTCGAGCCGTTGGCAAGCGCCTGATTGGACCCACCATTTGCACTGTAATTCTGCTGTGCAAAACAAATCTAATCTCACTGTTTCTCGATGCCGCTCGATCAGCATTTGTCCAATGCGGTTATGCGGATTGTTGCTCTGGATACCCTTCGCTCTGGCGATAACTGATGTCGATCGGGCATGCATGGCGACGGCAACCGATGTGGGCATTCACATCGCCAACGTTCCACCGTCTGGATGGCGACGAACGGTAAGCGGCTGGGAGCGAGCTGAGCATTGGGCTAAGCCAGCGGTTGGGGCTTCGCTGGGGATTGAGCACTGGCTTGCGATCCAAGATCAACGTGAGTCATCCCTTGCACGAGACATGCTGGGTCATTTGCGTGCGTTACACCCGCTGTTCATTTCGGTCACATTGCTGGCTGCCGTCGTCTTGATTGTCTTGCTGGACGATCACATGACTAGTGGTCCGAAAACGAATTGATGCCGCTTGAAAGAATCGTTAAACCGCGTGCCCAACGGGCCGCGAGCCTCGCGCGGGGCGTTGCCCACACGGTTTAACGACAAAATCGC
>JAYVSE010000246.1:0-54895 GCA_043775635.1 Planctomycetaceae bacterium
AAATCGTTTAGGGGCATGGTCTGGCGCCGCCAACGCCAACGAGTCGATCAAAAGCTGCGAAAAAAAGCGAGCCTGCCCGCTGCCGCTCAAAAATCGTACTTCCATCAACATCGATTAAAACGACAGTCTGCGAGCTGGCTGGGGTCTCGAATCGGACTTAGTACAGTCGAACTAGTTCCTTGCCCCGTTACAGGCTCGTTGTTGCTTCGGGTCGCTCTTGCGACTCCGTTCGTCTGAGCATCGCCTCAGCACGCGCTAACAGGTCTTGCGATGAATCGTTATGAGAACCATCGTCGCTAGTCCCGGCAATGAACTGACCATGGCAATGCTGACAAGCAACATTTTGGCCCAATAGACGTGTGTGAACCTGCAGCCTGCGGCCGCAGGTTGGACAAGATTGGGTAAAGTGCAAAGGCATGAGAACGCTCCATCTTTCTCGGACGTGAGCTAGTAACGAGGGTTTAATAATAGACATTGGTTGACGACAAGGCAATATTAATCACCGCTAGCACCGTGAACACAATAATCAACGAAAGCGAATGGTGTGCCGCGATTGGCGGTCGAATTGAGATTTTGAAGCCTGAGTATTAATTTCCCCGTGCATTTTCGTGAAACAGACCGCAATTTTCGCGCTTTTTAGTGGATGCAAGACGAATTCCATGCCAAGTCGTGCCTAGTTTACATGCAATTCAGATTTCAAAAGATGCATTTTTTGGCAAATTTAAATTTGGAAAACCAAAGTTTTTTCAATATCTCTGTCAGTCAGGACCAAACTCCGGGTGCTTTGGTTCGCTAACTCGTTCTTTGTATGCGATTGATTGGCGACAAATCGGATTATGGCGATGGTTTGGCCTAACGCAGCAATCCGACCGCTTGAATACCAAGTCATGATGAGCGGGCAGGACGTTCCGTGACGATGGTAACGGTTGTTAAACGTCAACTCGCCAGTAGGAGCATCGCGATGGATCGCCTATTTTGCCTCATACCACTTAACTTCCTATACCAGGCGAAGTGGTTGGTTTGTGCTATGTCCGCGATGATCCCAGCCTCAACCGCGTTGGCTCACCACCCATACGGCGAAAACATTCCCGTCCATCCTCGCATCGGAACCAATGTGATTCCGCCGCTTGGACACCATTTGCCTTCATATCGGGAACGCTTCAATCGGCCGACTTACATCGGTGGAAAGATCGCATATTGGATTTCGCCGACTAGCCAAGAAGCCATGAACTGGCACCGTTCCGTACACCAAGGTCTTTACTCAAATCATTCACCTTGGACTGAGAATCGCTATTTTTATCCCAAACCATGGGAAGTGCTAACAGTTGGACCAAGGTTGCCAGTCAATACAACGGCACAAAACAGGTTAGAATCAACCTTTGCCCCAGCGACGGTGAAGTCGCAGCCAACTTCCGAGCGCGATACCGATGGCAAAATCAAACTTGCACCAACGATTGAATCACTACCGACGCCAATTCGGTGAAGTGTCTTCGCGCGAGCCCCGCACAATCGTTTATGGGGCATTGCTTGGAATGGCCATTGCCGTGTTGATCTTCTCTGTTGTGAATAAAGTTGATCAAGCAGGAAGTATCGAAACCTCACCTTCTACGATTCTGCTACCGCCAGAAAATGCGGCACAAGACCTCAAGCGTAGAACGGAATTCTTTGAAACTCGGGTGCTAGCCGACTTGGCAATGACAGATGAGGCCAATCGCTTGGCCGCTGAAAGATGTGTCAGCCGCATTGCCCAAAACTTTCAGCAGTATCGCGATGGCGTTGATGGTTTTGTCGACGAACTCACAGGCTTGAAAACGCGGTTTGGAATCCTCCGGCGAATGCCAGGCGGTTGGTGGAGCGGTGATGAGCGAGTCAGCGATTACGTCAGTGAGAAGTTCGAGCGGTACCTCTTCTCCGAAGAAAAACTGACCAGCGATTTGAAGGATGCCCTGGAGGGTTTTCGAGAAGAAGTTCGCGCCAACCATCTTGGGCTATTGTCGCGCACTCAAGCAGCCATCGACCAATCCGATTTGCCGCCCATCAAATTGGACGAATACGAAACGTTTTTTGCTGTCGTTACTCAAAATATCAACGACCTCGCTCACGATGAAGCCCGAACCAGCGTTACTGATGGACTGGTAACGCTTTTCGTTTCCGAAGCGGGATCCACTGCGGTTGGTATGATTGCCGGGCGATTAATCGCAAGTTTGGGCGCATCTGCCGCCGCGTCCGTTGCCACTGCAGGCGGAGCGACCGCCGGTGGCGCTGCGGCAGGAGCAGCCGGCGGCTCCTTTGTGCCGGGGGCAGGAACCGTCGTCGGTTTTGGTATAGGATTAGTCGTGGGCTTCGGTATCGACTATTGGATGAATGAGCAAACGGCGGCAAAACTTCGTACCGAGTTATTGCTGTACATTAATGCCATGGAATCGGATCTCTTGTTAGGACCTGTTGTCGATTCACCAGACAACCAAGCACCTCGAGGCGTTCGAGTGGGAGTTGATGCTGTTTGTGAACGACTTCGTGACGGCGTTCACCAGCGTTTGTTCGAAATCATTGTACTGGAGCAGTCGCTATGACAAGCCTTGATCGTTCTCGCTCGTATGCCGCAATATCACTCATCTCAGCAGCCTTGCTCCTGACAGCAAACACGCCCTCGACAATCGCTGCGGCCGGTGGCGCGACCATCGTTCGCGCGGTAACGAATTATTTCGGCAAAGAATCAGCGGGCGAGGCCGCAGAATGGTTAACAAAGAAAGGAGGCAAGGAGGTCGCCGAACGGCTGACTACGAAAGCAACAACCGAAGGTGGTGAAGCGACCGTCGAGAAGGTCGCCAGCCTCGCCGGTAAGTACGGCCCTGATGCAGTGCGTGGTCTTGATAATGTGCCAGTACTCCGTCCAGTGCTCGGTGCAATCGATGAATTGCCTGAGAACCAAATCGGCCCGGCGCTCGCTCGGCTAGGTGCCGGCCAGCAAGGTAAAGAACTCGCCGACACCGTCTCTCGCTACGGCGTCGGTGCCATTCGCGCGGAACTGAAGCATCCCGGCGTCGGCGTTCGTTTTGCCGGCAGCTTCGGTGACGAAGGAATCGCCATCGCGGAAAAGTTGACAACTTCGCAGGCAATTGCGATCGGTCGACATGTCGATGACATCGCCAAGTTGCCGCCGACTCAGCGCAACGCTTTGTTATCAATGATCTCCGAGCAAAGTGACCGTTTTGCCACCTTTGTCGGTGATTTCGTTAAACAGAACCCTGGCAAAACACTATTTACCATCAGCGGCACGGCGGTTGTGCTCGCGAACAAGGACGCAATCTTTGGTGGCGATGAAATTGTCTTTGACAAAGATGGCAATCCCATTGTCGTGTCGAAACAAGGCTTGGTAGAACGCGCCGCATCGCGCGCAACCACCGAAATCAGCAATCGTGTCGTCTCGCCATTAGTGCAGATATTTGTACCGCTTGGCGCGCTCGTCGTTGCCGGCTTTAGCGGTATCAAGCTCTATGGTGTATGGAAACGCCAGCAACTAGCCATGGTCTCCCAGCAAGAGCCACGCACCAAGTAGGTGGACGAGTTCGTTTGCCAAGTCGAACCTCGCTGCTTGGCATCACTGCCTTGATGCGTAGAACTCGGCGTAGTCGATGGCCCAGGCATCGATGAGGCGGCGGAAGTCTTCTTCGTCGACTTCTTGTAAAGGAACGAAATGGGTTCGGTTGAAATGTTCTTTGTTGGCTACCGTGCCTTTGCCTTTAAGCTCCAGTACTTGGTAGGTGCTCGGCGGGCGAATCGTCATCTCCAGGCGACTGTAACGGTTGCTGCGTTTTCCGGCTTCGATTTGAAAATCGTCACGCCAACACGCAGCCCCCCAACCGACTTCGCCGTACAAAGTCTCTTTGCGAAACCCAGGAAAGTGCTGTGCAACGCCATCGACGGCTCGTTCGATTTGGTCCGATAGAGACAAGCGGTACTTGGTGTGCAGCCGTTTGAAATCTTCCTCGGTCAACTGTGACTGGCGAGTGGCTTGTTCATGTCGCTCGCCGCGACGCTCTCCACGCTGAATCGCTGACTGCAATCGTTGCTGGAAGTCATCGCTCATGATTCTGGGGACGCTCCATCGTCAATCGAATCGGCTGGCTGCGGTACGTCAGGCTGCTTTTCGGACTGCTTTTCGGACTGGGGCGAGTCAACTGCGACAGGTTCAGTATTAGTCGGCTCGACTGTAACCGATTCCGCGTTGGGCTCCACTTTTTTTGGCTTGATCACCGGCTCTGGTGTTGCCTTCTTGAAGAATTGTAACAAGTCGCCAAAAGAGCGTAGCGGTTCATCGCCCTTGGCCATGGCATCGGTCAGCGGGACTGCGGGCGTATCGCTGCGCGGTACGCGAGTGCTGTACGACGTTGGGCCATCATCGCGGTCGTCACGGCGTCCACCTCGTTGGCCGCCGCGTTGGTTACCGCGATTGTCGCTTCGTCCGTCACCACGCCCAGACCCACTACGGGCACCAGCACGGTTGTCAGGTCGCGAGTCGCCGCGAGAATCTGGTCGTGAATCGCTTCTGGCGCGTGAATCGCCTCGCGGCGCGGTGCCAGCTTGCGCCGGGTTTGCAGCATGGGTACCGGTGGCTTGCGGTGCACGGCTTGGTTCGCCTCCGCGTGCTCCCCGGTTGTCACCAGAGCGATTGTCACCAGCTCGGTTGTCACCAGCTCGGTTGTCAGACGAGCGGTTGTCAGACGAGCGGTTGTCAACACGACCGCCGCGATTTTGTTCGCCGTGCTGGGGTCGTGAGCCATGGCCACGATGGCTTGACTCGTCACGACGTTCTTGTCGATGGCGTTCCAGTTCAGCTTCTCGCTGTGGAGAGATTGCCGACAAACCGACACGGCGGCGTTTGGTGTCGATATTGGTTACCCAAGCGGTCACAACATCGCCGACTTGCACAGCTTCGTGCAGGTCTTCAACGAATCGATCAGCAACGCGGCTCACATGAATGAGGCCGCTGCACTCCGGCGACATTTCTACGAATGCACCGAATTCGGTGACGCCAACAATGACACCGATCACTTGATCTCCAACGGTCAAATCAGCGATCTTAGGGACTTGCGTCATCACAGCGTGGGCGGCACCGTTTGAAGTCGTGTCTTCTTCACCAAACGGATTGCATAGCGAATCAACAACATGACGCACACGACGGGCACCAACTTGCCATTCTTTGATGACCTTACTCACCTGTGCTGATTCTGGCATCGGTCGCCGCACTGGTGGATGGACTTCGACCGTTACCGCTTCCTTCGACGATACTGGGGCAGAGACCGTTACAGCCTTACTTGTGTTCGCAGTGGGGGACGAGTCTGCCGCAGGCTCAGCGTCCGCAACTGGCTCAGCGGCAAGCGATGCCGTTTCATCGTTGGGGGATGCTTCTTCCTCCAACATTTCGGCATCGTTGGTTGGTTGAATTTCGGCAGCGAAATCAAGTGAGTCGGTGCCGCTGCCATCTGCCGTCAAGTCTTCAACGGTTGGCGAAATCATATCCGACGCCGGATGCGATTTTCCACTCGCAGACTCTTCAAAGTTTGGCGGTTCGTAACCGGGAGGTGCTTGAGGCGGTAGTTCAATTTTCAATGCCGTCGAAAGCTTTTTCGCCAGCGCGTAATCGTCGGGATGAATCAACGTGCCGTCCAACGTTTCGGAGCTTCCGAAAACTCGCAGGAACGCGACCGCTTGCCGCGCATCCTTGGGATCTGCCCATTGCTCCAATGCCGCCACTTCGCTGCGGCTGGTAAACAATGCTTCGCGACGACGTTTATCGATCGCAGCGGCAACGTCACGGCTGACGCCCGGCAATTGGCACAACCAATCAACCGGTGCTGAGTTTACATCGACACCGCCGCGGCTGACGCCACTGGTCATCACGTCGCGAAGGGCTGGCCAAAGCGCGTCTTCGGAAAGCTCACGTTGGAAAGACCCGAGACGAAGTCGCATCGGATCCACCTTCGTCACCGCTTGCGACGGACGCATGACCGAGAATGCAAGCCAAGCAGCAGAGCGAAATCGCCGAGGCGTTGAACGCATTTCACGGTTCGCAAGTTCACTACCAGCATACACGTCCGCACCGCTGCGCTCAGCGATGGTCCAGCGAACAGAGCCTGGCGCTGATTGAGAAACGAGCTCATTCAGAATCACCAAGCAGGCACGACGAGCGGGCCCGTTGCTGATCACAATCAAGTCGATGCCGAATCGATGAATCAATTCGCCGACACGCGTGACGGCAGCAGACCGCAACGCCGCAGACAATTGACATGGAATGTCTTCGGTATGAATTAAACGCCCATCGGCACCCACAATAGCGACGGCCGCCGTGCGTGGGCCCATCGCATCGATCGACAACACAACCTTGGCGTCGACGCCGCCACGATTGATTTGTGATTCCAAATGATCGGCAGCGACGCTGACCAGCCGAGTCGCAGCTGATTCCAACAACTCGTCCCACCAAGCTGCCTCTGCTGTTTCGCGGATCAACGCATCGCTCGTGCCAACGATTGAACGCAAGCGAGCCGAAAACGATTCGTTAAGTCCGGTGGCGGTGCGTTGAAGTTGATCCATCAGCTTGTCGGTGTCATAGACGAACTGACACTGCACAACGCCACTTCGCAAGCCACGACCAATCATTAGCGTTTGGAAAGCGGTCAACTTCTGGGCAAGGATTTCTTTGCCGGCGAGTGGTTGTAGAACGCTTACCAGCCAACGACGACGACGCTGTCGAGGAGAAATTTTCTTGACCGGTTTGACTTCTTTCGCTTTGGCCTGAGGTTTTGAAGTTGGAGCTGAATGACCCTTGCCTTTACCCTTTTGCTTTTCTCGCGGCTGGCGAGGTTCAGCCACCGCAACGGCATCGCCGCTTGATGCGGCACCCTCCGCGACAGCACCTTCAGCAGCCGTTTCAGAAGCTGGCGTGGCCACCAAATCCTCGGGTGTCGGCCAAGTGGATTCTTCCTGTTCAGATTCAGCAGCTTCCTCAGATTTACCTTCTTCAGACTGGCTTTCGTGTTCGCTTGATTCCAGCGCAGAAGCTTCAACGATCGATGCTTCTAAGGCCGCCGTTTCTGCGGCTGCCAAATCAGCCGGCGATGCGTCGCTAGCCGAAGCTTCTGGCAGCGGGCTGCCAGCGTCTTCAGTGGACGCCGAAGCCGGCACGGACGACAAGTGTTCGCCTGCTTCCACAGCCATCGATGTCGTGCTTGTGATTTCAACCGGTGCAGGCTGCGCTGAATCATTGTCCGCGCCCGAATCTGCGTGTGTGTCTTTTACCGACAAGATGCGAATCTTGGCGTTGTTAAACAACCAACGAACGGCCGCGGACTGCATCTGCGGATGACCAGCGAGCCTAGACGCGAGCGCTGAATCGAGGTTTGCCTCAATGGTTGTCGTATCGTTTTCCAATCCCATTGCGGTGGCGATTGTAGCGACATCGCTTGGGTCACCGCGCTCAGGGCTCAAGATTCGCGATGCAACTCGCATGGCTGGAGAACCTACGTCGGTCGATTCGCCACGAACTCGCCGAGCCAACCGGTCGATGACTCGCTTTGAACTCGCAGAACGCACGGCACGAGCCAGCGCGGGGTCAGCTTGGGGAAGTTGATCGAGCCGCCGAATCAAATCATCACGACGCGTTTTTATCCACGCCTCTTCGCGCATCGCACGATAAAGAGTCCACATTGCGTGTTCGCCTAATCCACCGAGTTCATCGCGCCGGTAACGGGCGAGAAAAGGTGGAGCATACCCCTGTTCAATCAAAGGTACCGCACTGCGCAGGGATGTTAGCTCGCAATTTGTTCGGCGAGCAATCGCTTCAAGATCAACCGTCATCGAGACACGAAAGAATCAATTTCTCGAAGCGACTTGGCAGCGAGCGAGTCAACCAGGAATGGCCGCCAGAAACGCATCGAATAAGGGGAATCCAAACCGCAATGGGTCACTGCTTGCTCGCTCACCAAGGCACGGAATTGTAGAACCCAGAGGGCCATGCTGTCAACTGACCCTACACCAATAGTTTTGTCAGAAAATTATTCAAGTTCGTCTCAATTTACCCAAGCGGCAAAGTCGATACGACCGGTAGAGCCGATAATAGCGATTTTTTTCGCTGTTTTTGTAGTATTTCTACCCCCTAACGCTTCCAACTTGATTCGCCCGCAAGCCCTTAAAGGTCAATCAAATTGCCAAGAATTAAACGGGGTTGCCTCCGACAATCGCTTCCCGATACGAGTACCGACGTGAAATCAAACCCACAAATCCACCAGCTACGTGTTTTTTCACCATCCGCGAATCTCGCCAATGGTGAAAACCTAAGATCAGAAGAAATGGATCGAATGACTGGAGTTGCCGCATCAAAACGGGTGAACGTCGCACTCGTTGACATCGCACCAGTGATTGCTGACGCAGTTGCTAGCGGACGAGGTTGGTTGACCGATTTCGCAGATGAAACCATTCAAATTGATGCCGACCTGTACGAAGTTTTGCTTGCTTACCAACAAATGCGCCGTCTCGACGCTGCATAAAGTCCATCTCCCACGAAAAATCATCCGATTCTCGAACCTCTAAGAAGCCAAGGGCCGACCATGCGATCGATAGCAGTCATCAATCAAAAGGGCGGCGTTGGAAAAACCACGACCGCTGTCAATTTATCAGCAGCCTTGGCAAACGCGGGAAATCGCGTTTGTGTACTCGATCTTGATCCCCAGGCACACGCGTCGCTGCACCTTGGCGTCACCGCCTCAGGTCCCGTTCCCAGCCTTTACGACGTCCTCTGCGGAAATGCCACCATCGCTCAAGCTCGATGCGATGTTTCCGAAAACTTGTCGGTCGTTCCTTCGAACATCGACCTCGCAGCCGCCGAAATGGAGCTTGCGGGTGAAGTCGGGCGTGAGATGATCCTGCGCGATGCCCTTTCCGCTGATAATGCACGGTTCGATTATCTGATTCTTGATTGTCCTCCCAGCCTTGGTGTGCTGACGATCAATGCACTGGTTGCCGTTGACGAAGTGTTCCTGCCTCTGCAACCGCATTTCCTTGCGCTGCATGGGCTCAGCAAGCTGCTTCGCACGATTGAAGTGGTTTCGCGACGGCTCAACGAAAGTTTGCGACTGTCGGGCGTGATGCTCTGCATGTACGACTCGACCACGCGCTTGGCCGCTGAAGTCAGCAGCGATGTGGAAGCGTTCTTCAGCGGTGGACCGAACGCGAAGGAAGCCCTTCGCCAAGCCAAGTTCTTTGAAACGAAGATTCGCCGCAACATTCGACTTGCCGAAGCGCCAAGTTTTGGCCAATCGATCTTCCAATACGCTCCTGACAGCAACGGAGCGGCAGACTATCGCGCCCTAGGCGAGGAAGTCATCGCTCAAACCGCTGCCGTCGCTAGATTCGCGGCATAATGGAGAATTAACTCGCCTTGGCTCGTCGCTCAAGCCTGCTTTTTTGTGTACTTGCCCAGGAGTCTTCCATAGGACGTAGGACAAAAAACCGACAAATATGTGAGCGAGAACGTGATCTACTTTGTGATGCCAAATCGGACGAATGCTCGGCCATTTGACGCAGGACCGCAGTCCGGACGCTTGGGATGGGTCTCGGTCTCAAGACTTGACATTGCTGAAATCAGGGCATGGAACTCAAGTCGAGATCGAGGGCTAACAAGAACACGGTACAGTAACTCACGCAGACGCTCGGTCGCGACTTATGCGTCGATCTCTGTTGCCTCGCTATCGCCTTGGGTTCGCTCGCTCTCACTGGCAGGTTCCTGAGTTTCGATCGTTTGCACCCATTCAAGCAACGGAGCAAGTGAGTCGGCATTGATCGATTCCGGTGACCACGGATCGACGGCGCTCAGCGGTGCTCGCCAATGTTCCAGGATTTCGACGGCGCAAAGTTGTTGGGCGAGGCTGCCGGTTCGCAGCGTATCGACGACGAAACCGGCTGAGTCGGAACGGCTGTTGGCGATTCGTTCTTGAGCCGCAATGCGCATTGCAACGGAACGATGTCCCATCAAGCCACGCAAGTTAACGAGAGCGTCCTGATCCAATGTTCCGGACGCATACAGTACACGTTGAATCGCAGGATCGGCCGCGGTCAAATTTTCATCAAGCCACGCCTCCAATTCAGCCAACGGTAGGTAACCTTGCCGCGCGGCGATCGCGGCTTGGTCGTTGCCTACGATGCGCAGGCTCGGCAGCGCGTTGGCATCAAGTTTTTCGGCTAGTTCTGGATTGGCGTCGACGTCAACTTTTACGACGATCCAGCGTTTGAGAATGCTGTCTGCTTCCTTGGTATCTAGTTCCCCTTCGACCTTGCGGCACCAAGAACACCACGTTGCACCGAGCACCACCAGCATCGGTCGCTGCTCCAATTTTGCGAGTGACGTTGCTTTGGCGAAATCCGAAAGCGGCTCAATTCGCTCGTCGGTTTGAGTCGCTTTCGATTCGTCCTGCGTGACGATTTCGCTCTCGTCATCCGCCGGCTTGCTCGCGCCCTTGAAGAAGTTTTCGAAAATTTCGACGACATCCCCTGCGATTGAGTTATCAGCGGCAGAGTTATCAGCGGCTGGCTCTTGCTGTGCAGCGGCGGCCGGTTGGTCATCCGATGCTTTTGCATCTGGCGAATCATCTTGAGCCAGCGCCATGCTGACCTGTAAAGACAGCCAAGCTGCACACAGGATCGCGGCCCAACCAAGCATCATGCGGTAAATAGGTGTCGCCTTTCGCTCCGCGAAAGTCGAGTTTCTCTGTTCTTTCGCGGAGCGAAAGACGACAATAAAAGACCGCACGATGCTAACGTGCTTTATCATTTGCGACATGAAACACCTTAGCCCAATAGGTTGTAAAATCGAAAGTGGGACTATTCTCGTGGTCGTGGCAACGTACGCACTGTTCCTTGGCTGGAAAAGGTGTGCGTTTGCGTGGATCTTTGACATGTGCGAGTGACGGACCGTGGCAGTTTTCACAGCCGACATGAACCAGCTTGGGCGACTGTGCCACGTTTTCAAAACCGCCTGTGTGACCGTAACCCGTTGTATGGCACTGCTGACAATTTGGATCAAACTGAGCCGATTTTTTGACGAGTACTTCCCAGGCATGGGAGTGTTTCGACGAATGCCAAATCGCATCGTCAGATTGGTGACATGCTTGGCAACTGGCTGACCCAGAGATTGCGTAACCAGCGTCCTGCGAGTCGAGATGCTGGACTAGGCCAGCTTCTTTGGCCGTGAAGTCCCGCTGACGAAGTTTGTTGTAGTAGTCCTGCAGATTTTCGAGTTGAGGCTGGGCTTCCGTAAGTTCACTTTTCACTTCCACAATGCCAGACTGCAATTCGCGGAATCCAAGCTTTTCCCTCACTAACTTAATCTCCGCCATGAACTTCCCTTTGTTCGTGGCAGCAAGAATGGTCACGGGACCAACCCTCGTGGCGCTCATCGCTTGACCCGTTGGTCCGCCGACCAGATAGTCGACTTCAGGCAACGATTCAGCTAACGACCGTAAACCTGCTTCGTCGAAATACGCGAGCAATATTTTTACATCGGCTTGGGGATGCTCTGCAAAAGCGTTCAAAGCGGAGCGAACAGGGTCTTGGGTTTTCCATTGAACGTTCTGAACGAGCTTTTCATCGACAACCCCGGTTACCGCAATCTCCAGTCCACCGCGTTGTACAAGCAGACAGTCAGTGCCGACTGGTTGGCCGTCAGCAGCGACGAGGTTGGATGTCAGCCAAGTAATTCCTGTCTGCTTAGCGAGGTCACGTAACTGCGATAGCGTGAACTCGGTTTCTGCGCCGCCAATATTATGTGCGTCAAGTCCGAGAGCCTTGAGGCCAGTTAGCAATGACGTGAACTTAATACGCTGATACTCGCCGGTTCCGATCGCCGAACCACCGGCGTCGAGCACCAGCAAATCGTGCTCGGCGCTGCGCGCATTGGTCAGTCCGGCACGGCGCGGCAATCCACCCGACTGATTCGAAGCGCAGCCACAGGGTGTGATCCAGCCGCGAGTGTCGCCGCTGATCAAAATCATCGCGTCGCGGTTCGACTTGCCACACCCAACCAGCATCAACATCAACATCACCATCAATGTCGCGCACGGCAGCCCGACGACTCTGTTGAATCGAAGGCTTGCCGATGGAGTGAGTGAATGCGACATGTTTACTGCAACAAGCTGTAGACCAAAATATTGATGTTGATTTGTTCTGCATTGGTGATCTCATTGCCACCGCAGCAACAGCAGCCCTGTGAGTTCGACGTATCGTTCAGGCCATCTTGTGAATAGAGGATGCCGAGACGTTTGCCGAAGTGAATCCCGACCAGCGGTTTGGGTGTCCCGTGTTTGGCTTCTAGTTTTTCAACGTCATAGACGGTGTGGAAGATCATGTGATCCAGGCCAATGTCTTTCAATTCGCGGTCGCTAAAGGTCTTTGCCATTTCGCGACGAAACGAACTATCCCACTCGGGCGATGAGCAACCGGAGGAAGCGAGCAAAAATCCGCCACGTTCGATGAATTGACGCAAATTCTCGCGTTCTTCGTCCAACAATTTGAATTCACCTTCACCGGTCATGACCAGCATCGGAAAGTTGTAGACCTCCGCCGATGCGAGCTTGACTGAGTGCAAGCGGCGACTGGTTGAGATTGCAGAGTCTTGTTCGGCGCGACGCAAAAAGTGATCAGCAAAACACTCGCTGGTTTTTGTGCCTGCGTAAATCAGATTGGCGACTTGAATCACACTTGCCGCTTCGCCACCTTGCGAATTGGGATCGGCCACCACATCGACAGACGTCGCCGCGCTGGCAACGTTAGCGACTTGCGCAGTTTTGACTTGGGGCTTGACTTGAGGCTTGTCTTCGGCCTTGACTTCAGCAGGGGTGACCGTGACGGCGAAAGACATCACCGCGACGATCAAACTGAACTGGTAAATGATTCTCATGTTAGCGTTTTCCTTCGTTGGTTTCTTGACGACCAAGTTCCTCGGTCAGCGTGCGGAAGTACTCGGCGACTTGCGAGCGATACTGGCTTGGGATGTTCGAGAGACTCTGGCCACTCGCGTTACCTGCCGCGACCGTTTCCGATTCGGCAAGCCCCTGACCGGGCGTTTCGGTCAGGTGATTGGCGGAGACTCCGCCCGATGAACTGTCGCCGCGACCGCGACTGGGTTGATGCATCGCCATCGGCAGCGAGCCGTACATGCCGACATTCTGTTGACCTGGAAAGCGCTGAGCAAAACCGCCACCGGCCCCCCAACCCATTCCCATTCCTGGGCTGCCGCCCGGTTTCATGCCGCTGCTTCCCGGTTTCATCCCCATCATCGTGAGCATTTGCTCGATCGAGTTGCCAAGCGACGCGCCGCCGGCGCTGGGATTGAATTTCGCTTTGCAGTTTTGGCATGCTTTGACACCCATGCCTTCGCACTTGCTGAGAAAGCTCTCCAGAATCTTTGCTGCGTTGACAGCATTCTGCTGTGCATCGGTGAACTTTGTATTGAGCAGATTCTGCTGCGCGCCGCTCATCTGAGCAGCAGCCTCGCTGTTGCGAACCGCATCTGCGAAGTCGAGGGCTGTTTGGCGAAGTTCCTCAAGCTCTGGATCGTCAGGCAACTCTTGGGCACCGCGTTCAATATCGTCTAGCAAACTGTCCAGCCCTTGCCGTAGTTGCTCTTGCTCACCCTCCAACTCGGCCACTCGTCGTTGCGACTCGGTGGAGTTGGCGGTGTCTTCGTTCTCCTTTAGCGAATTCAGCCGATTGGCGAGATCGCGTTGTTGCTGAGCTAACTGCGTAAAACGCTGTTGCGCGATGATCAGCGGCATCATCTTCTGCATCTGTTGCAGCGGATTGATGGCCTGGTCAGTCAGTTTCTGCTGAGCCTCACTCGCTTGCGAGATCATATCCTTCGGTTGCTGCATCTGCTGTTCGCTGAGTTGCTTTTCAGACGAGGCATCCGGTGCCGCTGGATCCGCAGCCGGTGGTTGCTGCATAGCGCCAAGTTGATCGGACATCTTGCCGGCTTGCTTGGCCATTTCGCCCAGCCGCTTTGACAACTCCTGGTCAACATCGATCGGCATCGCCTTTTGACTTAACTCTTCGATAGCCTTTGAAGCCTCCTCAGCAATGCGTTTGGCTTCAGCCAGTTTCTCTTGTAACTTTTCAGCCGCGTCGGGTGAATCGGGATGTTCGGCCGCTGCTTCTACTTCTTTGAGCGCGGCGGCGAGTTGATCGAAGTAACGCCGCGCCTCTTGATACTTCGCCTGAAGACTCTCCGCACCGCGGCGCTGGACCATCATGCGGTGAAACTCTTCGACCGAGATTATTTTGATGACCGTCACCGGCGATTCAGCTCCCTTGGCACCGGCCGGATCGTTGTCTTCGGTTCTCGCGAACAATTGGATTTCATCGCCGGGTACCAAGGCAAACTTTGGCAACGGCAGCGTCCAGCCGACTTGTTGTCGCGCGGTGCCATTAACTTCTGCCGTGATTCGACTTGCGGGCGAACCGTTAAGCGATCGATAAAGTGCCATCGAAGTGATGCCAAAGTCGTCTTCAGCGATCACGGTTACAGGCAAGTTCACATCAGGTGTTGCCAGCGAAACGGGTTGTGGTTGAGTGATCCGTACGATCGGCCGCGAGTCGGCAAGAATCGTGATTGCGCCTTCCAAGGTCTCGTGCGACTCGATGCCATCAATGTCTACCACCGACAATTTGAATTGCCCGGATTTCTCGAGCCGCATTTCACCGGTCACCAGCTTTAGTTGCTCAATGTCTTGTTCTTCAGGCTCAGCAGAGTCGATCGCCGCGACGGATTCGACGTCGGCGTTGACTGTCTCCGAGGCGCTGTTGGTCACCGCATCGGCAGCAATTGGTTGCGATGAACTTGGGGCCGGCTTAAGCTCGATTTGCTCAGTCGTGCCGTCTTCGAGCGACAGTTGGATTCGGCCTTCTGAAAGCGGTCGGTTGCTGGTAACTTCCCAGTGAACCTGAGTGCCAACTAAGCCGACTAAACCCTGTTCGGGCACGGTACCGCGATAGACACCGCGCCGGGTGTAAGCGGGTGCCGAGATGGTCACAATCGGCGGCAGCAATTGCGGCGTCATCTGCACGTCGAGATGCAGGACTTTCGATCTTGTCGAGCCGCTGCGGGCATAGACTTCGAGCGGTTCGGTAATGCGAGTCAAGATCGCTTGCCACACCGACTCACCATTCGCCAACATCGGAATCGCGGCTTCTTTTCCGTCGCTGCTACGAACGAATAGCGTGACACGCTCAACGTCGCGCGACACGCGAGCCGCCACATTAACGTCTTGGCCATACAGCACACTATCTTGCGCTAACTCTAAGTCAATGTAGATGCCGGTGTATTGGGGAATGTCGCTGCTGGGATAGAGAAAGCGATTGAATTGATGCGAAACAATTTCAGGAATAATTAGACAAGCCAAACCAATGGCCGCAAGCGTGCCCATGGAGAACATCGCCGCTTGCTTGACGACTTCGGCGCTCATCACTCGCGAGGGTGAGATGGTGGAAACGAGTGTACCGGCCCGCTCCGCTGCAATGGCCGCCAGGGACCGCGATAATTCTCCGGCAGGCTGCGTCGGTCGCGTCGCCAATTGCCAACCCGCCAGTACTTCGCCACCTGTGCTCTGCGAGTCATCGATTCGCGAGGCGACCTGCTCATCCGTGATCGACAGGCTTCGCCAGACAACCGCGCCCAGCGTCAAGGCCACAGCGAGCAAGACGCCTGGACGCGTAATGAACCACCTCGCTTCGGAAGGAAGTTCCCAAATGATGTCTAACCACATCGCCGCGCCGATCGTGATCAGCAGCAAGCCACAAGCCAATAGCGTGAATCGACTGGCCGCAATACCGATTGCTCGATTGCGAAACGGTCGCAGGCGTTCACTTATGCTGTGCGTTGGTAAAACAGGCGATCCGGCTGACATGTTATTGACTCCTTATCTCTAAGTCATTCCGCTTTGTCGACGCACGACCCAGGTTGTGACCCAACCGACCAAGATCACCAACAAGACCAGTGGATTGTCCCACATGGTTGTGCGAATCTCTTCATGCTTTTGTTCATGCTTTAACTTTTCCGCGAAACGTTCAACCAACTTCGCGACGTCTTCTGGTTGCAACTCTTCACCGCCGCTAAGCCTTGCGACTTGGCGCATTGTATCCGGTCGCGCGTCAACCTCTAAGCTCTCGAACCAAGGATCGCGAACCTCGAACGCGGTCGCCGCGAGCACTGTGTCCTGCTCGCCCGTCACCACTTTTAATGAATAGTATCCGACCTCAAGGCTGCCCATATCGACACGATACAAACCTTGCTCTTTGCCAGTAGAAACCAATGACAAACGCTGCGGAAGGTCTGCGTCTGCGATTTGCAAGGTCAACGCCAAGTCCAATCGGCCGTCGTTATCCCACTTCGCTGGATCGCGGACGACAATGGAAGCGGTTGCGCGGTCACCGCTAAGAAAATTCGCTCGATCGGTTCGTATCGCAACTTCTTGTCCGGGCATTACGTCTTGTTGCGACACTATCCACTGAATCATCGACTGCCAAAGTGTCGGGTAGATCTTGTCCTTGGCGGCGTGTTCCGGCGGCAAGAATGCCCAGCGCCACATCCCAGCGCCTTCAACCACGACTGTTTGGCCGCGTCCGTAAGGTTGATAAGTCACCACGGGAATTGACTCGCTTGCAGCATCCGTGCTGCTTTCAATCAACATTTGCGGAAGACCGGCACGAATTTTTGGAACCGATCCGGTCGCCAATGAAGGCAAGGTGCCAAGCGGATCGCCAGCACTACCAATCAGAGGATCAAAGACGGTGGAATCAAAGCCATGGGCCGTCAGCTTGGTACGAAATCGCGATTCGCTACCCGCTACCCAGCGGACCGGCAAAATCTCCGATAGTTTTGCCGCAACCTGATCCGTCGGCGCGCCGCGCGAACATAGCAAGCAACCGCCGCTCTGCGAGATCCATTGGCGCAAGTTCTCGATGGCAGTGTCTGTCAGAAATACGCTGGCATCGCGACCAAGCATCACCACGCGATACGGCTCAAGCAACTCCATCGATTCGAGCGGCGAGGCCAGATTTTGGTCAATTGACCAATCTTCACTTGCGGTAGCCGCCGGTTCTTTCGAAGTGTCACCGTCATCGTGCTTGGTCGCACTCAAATTTCTGACCGCTGGCGTGACTTTACGTTTGAGAAATCGCGATGGGCCCAATTAAACGATGGCGGTCAAGTCGATGACGGGATCCCTCGCCAAATTACGTGACAGAAACTTGCTGTCCCAGTATGGCTTGCCTTCAAGAACCAGCACGCCGATCGGCGCGTTCAGTCGCTGAACCAGGACCGCCGTTTGATTGTCGGCGGTAGTGACTTCGCCAGGCACCTCGGAGGCCGCGATTCGATAACGTTCGATTGGCGATTGTATGCCTTCATCGATCGTGAATCGCACTTCCTGAACCGGTTCGCCACTCAGCTTCACTTTTTGCGTCTTGAGTACCTGTTCATCGCGAATCAGAGCCACCTCAGTTATTTGCCCGGCCAAGCCGTTATGTCCGATGTTGGCTCGCAGGGTGATTGGGCTGTCCGGGAAGGCGATCATCCGTGAAGTTTTGGCCGCCACCGACATGTTCTTCATTCCGATCGAAGTGCCAAGCGTGACGGTGTAAATCGGTGTCGCCAACGCGTTCGCTTCGCGAGCCGATTGTAGTATCCCTTCCACGCCGCCCACATTGTGCGCACCGTCGGAAATTATCAACACCGCATGTCCCAGCGGTGAGCCGCTGCGCGTGGTCTGCGTCAGCGCCGTCGCTAAGTCAGTGCGATGTCCGTTCGGCAAACTTGCTTGCTCACCAACGGAACCTTTCAATTCTGCTTTGGCATTTTCGGTTGGTAGCGGTTGAAGGCGATCGCTGAACACGTGGTGGCGAACTTCGATCGAGCCTGCTGACTTGGCTTGGCGGGCAATGTCGAGCGCCGTCTGCCAACGCGATACGTCGCCGCTCTCACCGGTATCCTTCGTTTGCATACTGAGCGTACCGTCCACCAATACGCTCAGCATCGGATTGCCAGGTACCGGTGGAATCGTTTGTACCCAAGTCGGATTCAAAGCAACGAGCAGCGGACCGACCATACCAAAGGACAGCAGCAACGTTAGCATCACTCGCCGCGAGAATGGAACGGGCCATTGTCGGCGCAGCGCGTACCACAGGATCGCCGCGAGTGCAGCGAACACCAGCGCCCACCATAAGCCGAGCGGAATTTTTGGATCAAAGGTCCACACTGCAACACCTACACTTTTTTCCCGTTCATTGCTTACATTTTGCTAAATCGAAGCGCTGCAATCTCGGCAATCAAACCGACTAGGCACGTGACAATCAGCCAATTCCATGTCTCGTCTGATTTTTCATCTTGCTTCTTCGTCGAAGTAAAACCGACCACGCGATCGTCCGTAATTCGCTCGGTCAGGATTGTTTCGTCCAGCGTCTGCAAATCGGCTTCGGCCGCTGGCGCACTGGTGGCCACCATAGCCACCGCTTCCGATTGGTCTTTCAACGCATAGATGCCTGCTCCGGTTGGTTCCGGCCAGCTCCACACGACCGCGCATTGACCGGCTGACCACTGCCAATCGCCATAGCGACTGTCGGCCGGTGCGGCACCTTCGATCGTGGCAGCCACTAAACTCGAACTGTCACTGACCGTGGGTGGCAACATTCTTACCAACGGTTCGCCACAGGCTGCTTGGTTTGATTGACCACGGCCAGCAATCAACGTCTGAGTCAATTCACTGATCACTGGCAAGAACGTTGGATGCATCGACCAATTCGATCGACCGAGATCTGTGTTGAGAATCGCCATCTGACCGGCACCGACGCTGGTCAGGTAAAGCAGGGCTGAAGTATCACTCAACTCTGCCAGAACTTGATCGCGGAGCCCCTCCGAAGTTGCCCGCGTCGACAGGCCACCACTAAAGCGAACCGACTGCAAGGGAGTCGCCGATGCGCTACCGAGTACGCTGAAGGGGCCTTGCCGACTTTGCATGCGTTGCACAAACAGATTTTTCCGTTCGGTGCCTGATGCGAGCGGATGCAGCGTTACTGGCGGTTGAAAGTCACCACCCAGCATCGCCGATAACTGCTCAAGATTCGCGGCATCTACCAACTCGCCCGTCACGTACAGCAGGCCTTTGCCGCGGCGCAGCCCGCCCGCTATGCTCTGCAGCATCTCTTTCGCCAAAGCGCCTGGATGCACCAGCACCAGCACCTCACTGTCCGGCCAACTTCGCACGACGGATTTGAGCGGATTGATGCGAATGATTGCAGGTTGCACAGTTGAAACATTCAGCGCGATGTTCAGTGCTTGTTCGAGATAGAAGCTGGATGATGGCACCTCTTGTTGATTCTGCCGTGTCACCAATAGCACCTTGACGGCGGGCCGCACTCGCACAGCAAGCGGTCGTTCGTCATCTGCCGGTAACCCGTCGAGGTTGCTCTCCAGTTTGGCCCAACCATGCTTCCAACCCGCTTGTTCGAATGTCAGCGATTGGGTTTTAGTCTGAGTCGTTTGCGGTAGCAGTTTCGCCTCCAATAGGCATTGTAACCCCGACAAATCCACGCGGCAGCGAACATCGACTTCGCGGTCTGAATAATTGGCCAGCTCAACTTCCAACAGCGCGGGTTGACCGATCACTGGCTCGGTCGCAAACCTCGCGCTACTGATCGCAACGTTACCAATGTCCTTTTCAGCAACCGTGTGAAACTGAATCTTGACATCAGCGGGTACGAGATCAACGAAGAGGGTCCCCCAATTGCTGCGCTGAAAATCGCTGATCACCACCAACTCTTTTTTTCACCGGCCACTTCGCTCAACATCCGTCCTGCCAGCTCTAGGGCCGCTCGCGGTTCGGCACGCTCGGCGCGCGAGCGAGTCTGCTTGACCGCTTCGCGCAAACCGGCAAGGTTCGAAGACAATGTATCAAACACACTGCGCGGCACTGCACCAGCAAAAATCACATTGGCTTTAGTGCCCGAACCAACATCGAGATACTGTAAACCGCTGGCTTGAGCTTGCGACCAAGCGGTCACGCCATTGCTACCGGCGGACATGCTTTGGCTAGCGTCGATGAGAATGATGCGGGCAGTATCACCCGTGGAACCTGTCGGCACCGCCGCTGGTTGTTTCAGTAGCGGACGAGCGAGCGCGAGCGCCAACAAGGCGATACACAGACTTCGCAGCAGCAGAATCAACCAATCTCGAAAACGGCTGCGAGCCTTCCGTTGCTCGATCACTTCTTGCAAAAAACGAACGGTCGAGAGCGCGAAGGGAACCGGTTTGGGCTTGGTGAGAAAATGGACCGCTAGCGGTGCCGCTAATGCAGCCACTCCGATCCCGATTGCCCACCAGTGTAGAAAACTCATGCTGCTAACTGCTTCGCATCACCATAAAAGAACGTAACACATTCACATAACTTTCCGATGTCACTGCCAATTGATAGTCACAACCCACACTGACCAGCGCCGCGCGAGTGCTCTTGAGATGAACCGCAAAGCGGTCTTCGTATGCGAGACGCACTTCGGACAACTGGCAATTGACGAATCTGTTGCTCTCGAGATCCGTGAATCGAAAAGCGTTACCTTCCGGCAATCGCTGTTCATCGGGATGTACCAAGTGAATCGCCACAATCTCCCAACCCCGAGCGCGATACTTGCGAAAACTTGCGATCACTTCGTCAAAGTTGTCGACCAGAAAATCGCTCAACACCAGCAACACGCCGCGCCGCTTGGCTTGCAGAATCAAATCGTCGAGCCCCTGGGCGAGTCGCGTGGGACCATTGGGACGCAGGCGTTCGACTCCGGCATGCACTAGCGCTCGTTGCTGCACCGAAGCGATCGGTGGTAGATAATTGACCAATTTTTCGCCGACCACCGCCAAGCCAACTGCATCTCGTCCTAGAACAATCAGATGCGACAGCGCGGTAGCAAAATACTGCGCCCACTCAAGTTTCGAACCCACCGCTTTGACGCCGGTCGACGACGCGCCTTGTAACATCGATCCACTGCAATCGATCACCAGCGTGCAGTTCAAATCGGTTTCGTCTTGGAACAGTTTTAGATAGCTGCGTCCCGTCCGCCCGAAAGCTTTCCAATCGATGCGTCGCAAATCGTCGCCTGGCGCATACTCGCGATAGTCTACGAATTCACCCGCACCGCCACGCCGCTTGGCAACGTGCCGCCCGCTATAGGCGCCTTCGACGCGGCGATTGGTCGTAAATCGCATCTTCTCCAAGCCCGAAATCCGTGCCGGTTCAAAGTACCGACTCGGTGCCAAACGCGCGATGCGGATTTCAGAATTTTCCACTGTGGGGTCCACGAAAAGCTCAGCCGGTTTGTGGTGATGTTGCAAGAACGATTAGCCAGCCATCAGTCGACTGCTTCCTTTCAGCAGCGATGCGATGAGGTCTTCTACAGAATAGTTGTCACCAATCGCGCGATGATTCATCAACACTCGGTGACGCAAGATCGGCAGCACAACAGCCCGTACATCTTCAACCATCGGCGCGGTGCGACCTTCGAGCAGCGCGCGTGCCTTCGCCGCAAGTACTAAATTTTGACTGCCGCGCGGACCAGCGCCAAAGGCAACGTAATTGCGAACCGCTTCGTCAGCTTGTTCATTATCCGGTCGACTGCCTGCACATAAACCGACTGCGTAATCGACCACTGCAGCAGGTACAGGCACGGCGCGAACCGTCTTCCGCAATTGCAAAAAGTCTTCCTTCGTCAACGTGCTGGTCGGCAGTTCCTCATCCCCAGCAGTCGTCTTCAATACAATCTCTCGCTCTTGCGCTCTCGATGGATAGCCGACACGAATCTCCATCATGAAGCGATCGAGTTGAGCTTCGGGCAGCGGATAAGTGCCTTCCTGTTCGATCGGGTTCTGAGTTGCGACCACCAAGAACGGATCTTCGAGCGTATGAGTCTCGCCGCCAACCGTGACGTGACGTTCCGCCATCGCTTCCAGCAGTGCAGATTGCGTCTTGGGGGCGGCGCGATTGATTTCGTCAGCCAGCACGATGTTGGCGAAGACTGGACCGCGTCGGAAATTCATCTGCATGTCACCCGACTCACCACGCGCCAGCAGTTCGTAACCAGTAATGTCGCTAGGCATTAGGTCCGGTGTAAACTGAATGCGTGAAAATTTCCAATTCAACGCCCGCGCGAGCGCTTTGACCATCAGAGTCTTTGCCAAGCCCGGCGCGCCGACAATCAAAGCATGCGAACCCGTCAGAGCGCAGATCAGCAGTTGATCCAAAACAGCGTCTTGTCCTATGATCGTCTGCTTCAATTTCGTCCGTACCGTTCGAGCCTGCTCGACAAACGCTTCGGTTACTGCCAACGCTTCTTTTACATTCACAGCTTCATTCCTGTTGCCAGAACTCGTTGCCAAAATCCCTTGCACAATGTAACTGTTATGGGTGTCGCTTGCCAGCAACTGGCGCTACTCCAATATCCGAGGATATTTATTGGGCGACGAAAGTCGGCTAGACAAAATAAGTGTCGCCTTTCGCTCCGCGAAAGGCGAGTTTCTCCGATCTTTCGCGGAGCGAAAAACGACAATAACAGACCGCACGATGCTACGTACAGTACCGTCTCTCCACCGGTTTTCCGCCGAAGGTGCCAATCCGTTGGAGTGACGGGGGGTATAAACACGGCGACCTAATTTCAAAACTCGTTCACCTACGAGTCAAACTTTTAGGGCTCAGGAAAAGATGTGTGGTACAACGAGGGCTCTGCCAGCGGAGCCTGGGCACGAGTAAAAAACAACACGCATATTCAAAACACTCCCCATCTCCCCATCTCCCACTCCCCCACTTCCTCCCCCCATTCCCCGATGTTCGCATTACGACTTCTAACGTGCGTACTCGTCGCAGCCAACTGCGCCATTATCAGCAATGCAGCAGATTTCCCCACCGACATTCTTCCGATTCTGAAATCACACTGCGTTCGCTGCCATGGACCTGAATTGCAAGAACGCAACCTTCGCCTTGATACATTATCAATTGATCTGCTTCACGATCGCGCAGCGACCGAGAACTGGCACGAAGTTCTCAACGTCCTCAACGCCGCAGAAATGCCCCCCGAAAACGAGCCTCCACTTTCGCGTGAGCAACATCAAACGCTGACTGAGTGGGTCGCTTCGTCAATCAAAGTAGCGGTTGATGCGGGTCGTAAAACAGACGGACGAGTCGTCATGCGGCGACTGAATCGAATCGAGTATCAAAACACGATGCGTGATCTGCTCGGATTCGATATGGATTATGTCAGCGACCTGCCGCCAGATGCCATTTCGGCCGACGGTTTTCAAAATGACGCACGTTCGCTTCAAATGTCTCCACTGCAGCTTGAATATTACCTCACCGCCGCGCGACGGGCGCTGGATCGCGTCATTATTTCAGGAGATCGACCTAAGCCTTTCGCGCACTCGTTTACCGAAACCAAAATTAATACCTGGCTAGGGAACGCCCAGCGGTCCAATCGACTCGGGCGTCAACAGGAGTTCCTGGCGAAGATCGTCGATGAATATCCCGACGATGGCGACTTTCTAGTTCGAGTCAAACTTTCGGCGGAGCTGAAACCTAACATCGGCTTTCCGCTTTTAGAGGTGTCGGTGGGCTATCAGCCAGATACCGAAATCTTGCTCAACAGTTTCGAGCTGCTCGAAGTGAAAACTGCGGGTCCGCAGACGTTTGAATTTCGCGGACGACTTGAAAATTTTCCTTTGCCAGTTCGTGGTCAAGGTAAGTTTCCTGGTTTGGTCGTCCGCGTCCGCAATGTCTATGACGATCAATCACCCAAGCCCCCGGCGCAGAAGGATGATAAGGACCAAACGATTTATGCTGATGAACCCAGCCTTCCCACGTTGACCATTGAATCAGTCGAATTTCATGGAAACGCCTATGATCATTGGCCACCCACACGGCATCGCGAGATCTTGTTTGAACGCGATGGCGTTGATCGTGAATCGATCGTCTACGTGACCGAAATCGTGAATCGATTCATGTCGCGAGCATTCCGCGGCGACGCCGATAAATCCGATGTCACGAACATGGTAGCGTTTTACGAATCGATTCGCCCAGAATTTCCGACGTTTGAGGAAGCCATTCGCGAAACGCTGGCCATGGTGTTGATTCAGCCCCAGTTTCTCTATCGATTGGAACCGTCGGGCGATGAAAAGCGGCCGATCACCGATATCGAAATGGCCTCACGACTGTCTTACTTTCTTTGGAGCACGATGCCTGATCCGCCATTGCTGGACGCTGCCAAGTCCGGAACCATACGCGAACCTGACCGATTAGCAGGCGAAGTGAACCGCATGCTGGCAGACCAGCGTTCTACACGACTGGTCGAGCAATTCACGGATCAGTGGCTAGGTCTCAACATGATTGATAACGTCGCGGTCAATCCTGAGCGATATCATGGCTTTGACGACGCAATCAAACCACAGATGTGCGGCGAGACACGAGCGTTATTTGGCGAACTCCTTCGCCATAATCTCAGCGCCACTCGTTTGTTATCAGCGGACTTTGCCATGCTGAACGAACCGCTGGCCAGGCACTATGGCATCGACGCAGTCTTTGGCCAAACCTTCCAACGAGTTTCCGTGAAACCAGAACAGCATCGCGGTGGTGTGCTTTATCATGCCAGCGTGCTGTTGATCAATTCCACCGGAACAGACTCGCATCCGGTGAGACGAGCGGTTTGGATTCGTGACCGGCTGCTGAATGATCCTCCAGCTCCTCCACCGCCTAATGTGCCGTCATTGGATGAGGCGGACCCTGAATTCCATAAACTCTCCCTACGCAAGCAGCTTGAACTGCATCGCACCAAGGAATCGTGCAATCGTTGCCATCGAAATATTGATCCTTGGGGAATCGCTCTTGAGAACTTTGACGCCGTCGGTAGGTGGCGAGTCGATATCGATGCGACTAGCACGCTCCCTGGTGGTCACAACGTCGATGGCGTTGATGGTCTTAGCAATTATTTATTAACCGAGAAAAAGCGAGAATTCGCAACATCGCTTGTTACAAGATTGTTAACCTACGCACTCGGACGTACGCTAGAATTAAGTGACGAGGCAGCGGTTGAAACGATCGTAACTGAAGCTGCAGCCGATGATTACCAACTGCAAAATATCATTCACAAAATTATTGCCAGCGAACCTTTCCAAACGAAGTAAACATCGCACGCCTTTCGCTCCGCGAAAGGCGTGTTTCTCCGTCCTTTCGCGGAGCGAAAGACGACAATAAAAGACCAGCAGAAACCATAAATATGACCGGAAAATCTTGGCATCTCGATCGACGCGAGTTCTTGATGGGCTCCGGTGTTTCTTTGGCACTGCCGTGGATGGAGTGCATGGCGAAGGCCGATGATCAGCCGCTGCTTTCGGAGAAGCTGCTTTCGGAGAACAGGCCACGACGGTTGTGCGCCATGTATTTCGGATTTGGAGTGGGACTTCCTAAGGAAGACAGCGAGCACGCGCAGTGGCGTTGGTTCCCCAAAGGCGAAGGGCGAGATTTCCAATTCACCGAAGTCCTCAAACCGCTTGAAAAGCATCGCGAGAATCTCAGCGTGCTGGGTGGCCTGTCACATCCCAGCGGTCGTCGTATGGGAGGCCATGATACGGGCGATACGTTCCTGACAGGTGCCTTTCTCAATAACAAGTTTCTGCAAAATACTGTCTCCATGGACCAGGTTGCTGCGCAATCATTGGGTGACCAAACTCGATTCTCGTCACTGGTGCTTTCGACCGATGGTGGCGTTGGTGAACCCACTCGTTCCAGTACGCTTTCCTACAATGACAAAGGCCGGCCACTTCCGGCGCTGAATCAGCCTCAACAGATTTTTGATCGCTTTTTTGGAGCCGGCGATGCCGATACGATCGCCGCGCGCCGGAAACTGAAGAGTGCTTCAGGAATGCTTGACCGAGTACTCGAGGGTTCGAATTCACTAAGAAACCGTCTGGGTGTTCAAGACCGTGAGAAACTTGATGAATACTTGTCGTCGGTTCGCCAGATCGAACAGGGCGTCGAACGTTCACAACGATGGCTTGAGATTCCACGTCCCGAACTACGCGACGAAGAACGCGACATGCTGCATCTGGATGCCGATGATAAAGCGCCGCTGATGTTCATTCGCACTATGTATGACTTGATCTATCTCGCATTTCGAACGGATTCAACACGCGTTGCAACTTATCAAATCACGAACATGGCGGACTGCTCATCAAAGGCCGCGAAATTCCCACAACTGCAAGGCTTCAAGGATTCGCTGCACACGCTGGCCCACGATTGGGATAAGCCCGGCGGGGCGGAAAAGCTGGGGCAATGGGACCGATTCATGGCCGAGCAGTTTGCCTACTTCCTGGATCGACTTAATTCCGCCAAGGAAGAAAGCGGCTCGGTCCTCGACAATTCAGTGATCCTTTATGGAAGCAGCAACAGCACGACTCACGATAATAACAACTATCCACTGGTGCTTGCCGGTGGTCGCGAACTCGGGCTAAAGCATGGGCAATTTATTAAATTTAGCAACAACGTTCCGATGTCCAATCTCTTCGTCACGATGCTCAATAGCATCGGCAGCCAATGCGACAACTTTGCAGATAGCACGTCAGATATAGCGGAACTAGTGGGCTGATTGCCGTTCCTTTAGCGGAGCCGGAGAGCGCAGTTACGGAGGGAGCAGCGCTGGTGTTCAGGCTTTAGCCGTCTTTTTCAGGCCTCGAAAAAAAATCGCCTAAAGGCTATACACCAGCGGTAACTTCGGTCGACTTTTTTGGCTTGCTTGCTGGTCAGCCGCATCGCATTGACGAGCACCGCAGTCAATTGCACCATCGACGATACGGCATTCCCCGCCGTACCGTTGACCAGCTCGGTCGGGAGTCGCAACGCGACGGCAGGTGTTCGTAGTTCCGCCTTCAGGCGGTGTCTGCCGCCTAAAGGCGGAACTACGAACGCCGAGGATCGCTTGGCCCAGGGGGCCAAGCTACTTACTTCTCGCGACTCACGACGGCGGAGCGTCGTGGAACATTGCAACAGCTCTCCGCCCCCAGCGAGCTCGTCTCGTTGGAGCGCGCGCTTCGTTGGCTAATATGACTCGAACGATCAACCCAGACCCCAGCGAGCTTGCCTCGTTTGGTGAAACAGTTTCAGAGCTGTGAGGGGTAGTGGATCTTGTTAAAGATCCTGACACACTGGGATCTTTAACAAGATCCACTACCGCCTTCACTCCAATTAAAAATCAAAACGTCACGCAGCACCAGCGAGAAAGTCTAATTCACCGCATGAGACAAGCTCATGGGGGTCTGCGCTGCGACATTGCTGTATGTTTAGCATGCGAAACGCTACGTCCAACGAGACAAGCTCGTTGGGGCGTGTCGTCGCTTCGCAACTTTCAAATCGTTTTGGCGGTCGTCAACCAAGGATTTGCATCCCTGGCTATCACCTGCCATCGCGTTGCGATTCCCGAGTCGCAACGCAACTCACGACGGCGGAGCGACGTTGAACTCTAACCGCTACGCAGGAAACTAAGGCTCCTCAGGTCGCTGCTCCGCGACTCCCTCCGTGCCTACGCTGCCTGTTTCGCTACTAGCTGGACTGGACTTGCTTGGACTAAATGGAACTAGGGCAAGTCGCAAGCCGATGCCGTTGCCCCGGCTCGCCGGCTGGTCCGTCCTGCGGTACGCCACCCGGCAGTTCGCAGCACCGCTGCTCCAGCCGCCCCCACGGCTCACACGGTTCGAACCTTTTTCGGGACCAGCAGGATCGCTGCGGAGCGCGTCAATCGGATAGCTACCGTACCAATCATGGCACCATTCATAGGTGTTGCCGTGCATGTCGAACAGTCCGCCTAGATTGGGTCGCAACTCCTTCGCAACGTGTGTTTGACGTCCGCTGTTCACCTGGTACCAGCCGTACCGCTCCAGCAGGCTTTCGTCGGCTCCGAATCCGTACATCGTGCGCATCCCATTGCGCGCGGCGATTTCCCATTCGGCTTCGGTCGGTAACCGAAAACCAGGCTTGTCGAGGTCCAGCGGCCAGTTTTTCGGCAACTTTACTTCAACATCAAATGGAAACTCCGCTTGGTCAAGTGACGCCGGGTCCGCATACGCTTGGTCGGCTTCTGCTAAACCTGCTCGCTCTGTCAGCCAACGGCAAAATTGCACGCTGTCATACCAAGACGGCGCCGCCATCGGATGCTCGGCAGTCTTGCTGTACTGATCCACGTTTAAGTTCACGATACCTGACGCATCAATCTCACCGCGCGTGACTTCACGGTCCAAGATGGCCACGGGACGGGTGAGTCGCACTTGGTTGCGATCCTCATTGTCGCTGCGACCACGTTCATCATTGGGTGACCCAATGTCGTAATCACCTGCCGCAATCACAACATAAGTTTGGTAGAATTTCTGTTCACCGGCTGCGATCACGAGTGTGAACCATTCGCGCATTGGATCGTAAGGCACTGGCGTTTGATCGACCACACTAACGAGGTCTGTTTCTTTCCATTGTCTCAGCAACCAGCCTGTTGCTCCGTGAATCGTGGAACTGGGATCATTGCGAAACCAATTTGCGACTTGTTCGATAGTAGCTTTTTGCTTTTCGCTTGCTATGTCTTCAAGAGTAAATTCGCCTAATGCCAAAAGTAGTCCGAACAGCACACGGTCTTCGATCTTTCGCGGTTCGCCAACAAGTCGCTGTCGATCTCGATCAACAATTTGCAGGCAGTCCAATAGTTCATAAGTCGTCACACCTTCGGCACGGCAACGATGAACAATCTGTGTTAGCGATTCGGGATCATCGATGATCCGCAATGCAGAAAAAATCTTTTCACGTTCGCCAAATCGCACCAGTGCTGCCGCGGCGTTCGCTTGTTGGCGCGATAAGATTTCGTTTGATGAAGACTGCGGCTTGATTGCCAGTGTCGCGAGCATTTTTTCTTTGGCCTTATCACCATGCGCCTTGAATTCATCGAACAAGTCGGCGAACTGTTTTGGTTGCGCATCGAGCATGAGTTCCGCGAGTTGATCGACGTCAGCGGCGGCGTAGGTTTCCAGCAGGTTGGTCGCCAAGTCTCGCTGCGCCGGCGATACCTTTTCCGACTTATCACGAAAGATCACGCCGAGTTCAGGGATCAGGAGTTTTTTGACCGGCTTGAACGCTTCGATCCAAGTCGCCAATCGCAATGGGTTTTCATCAACGAGCAGTCTCGCGATCGAAACAGCAGTCGTGTTCCAGCGCGCGTCATCAGGTGTGAATTTGGCCAACGCAGCAGCGGCCGCGAGCCGTTGTGATTTCGGCATGTCGGTTGCAGAGACGAGTTGAATTCGGCTGGCCGCGATTCATAGCCCGAGTCGGCGAGTACGTCCAACTGCGAACGCATGTGTCCTTTGATGTCGGTGGCGACCTCGGGTAACAGCGCCTTGAGCACCGCTCGCGCGGCTTGCTCATGCAGTCGGTGCATCGGGTTGGCGTTGCGACTGCTGAATGTTTCCTCCAAAAAATTGACGCCGATGCCGTCAGTTCCGCCAACATTGATGAGCGTCTGTTGTGTCCACGGCTTGCCTTTGATCATTTCAGCGAACAGCGACAATCGCACAGAGACGACTTTGCCATCGTCGGCTAGGCCCGAAGCCACATTCTTGACGAAGGCTCGCTCATCTTCGGATAAATTGGCTACGTTTGCAGGTAGTTTGCCGAAGGCCCGACCGAATTTGATCAGCACGCGCTCGGCATGATCGATTTCGAAAAGATCCACGGTCGCGAAGTTGTGCCCTTCAACAATCGGGACTTCGAGCGAATGCATGAATCTCGCTGCCGCCATCGCAAAGTCGTCACGAACCATCGCAATCGCTTGGACTTGTCCACCGTCGCATTGCCTTAACGCCGTGACCAAGTCAGGGTTTTGTTCACCACGATGCGAGTGCAACCATTGTTCAAACTGATCGAGGATGATGACGATTTTCGGGGAACTGGCTGATAAGGAACCGGCGGCTAGCGCCTTGCCGCTCATGGTGGTTTGTCTGCGACGCAGCCACGCGAATGTCTCTGGCAGAGACAAATCCTGCGGTAGATCGGGGACTGTTTTTTGTAGTCCACGCAGCAAACGTGTTTCGGTTTCGTCAGGTGTCGCTTCGATGTACAGCGAGCTAACCTCTTGCGACAATCTCGGCAACAAACCGGCTTTGACAAGCGAAGATTTGCCACAGCCGGAAGGCCCGTAGATCAAGCCGATCGTAAACGTTTTTTCTGGATCGGTTTCTTCCATTCGCTTTTTCCAAAACCGAATGCTTTCAGGCAAGCCGTCACGACCATGCGGGCCAGGTAAAAGGTCCAGAAAAAACTCAGCGTCGTCAGCACCGAACGAGCGCAACCCTTTGGGAACGATCGTCAGTTCGCGATGCGAAGGATCCGGGCCGTGTTGCCAATGCGACAAATCATCGGCGAGGTCGTTCGCAGTCGCGTATCGATCGGCGGCACGTTTTGATAACGCTTTTAGACAGATTCGCTCCAGTTCAGCGGGAATGGTATCGTCGAGTTCGCGCGGTGGCAGTGGCTCGACCGAAATCACTTGATGCAATAGTTCGTTCGCGGTACTGCCGCGAAACGGTCGCTTGCGGGTCAGCATTTCATAGCAGACAACACCAAGCGAAAAGATATCGCTACGGCCATCGAGCCGGTGGCCTTCGCCGCGTGCTTGTTCTGGGCTCATGTAAGCTGGCGTGCCGGCAACGCGGTTATCGCGCAAGTAATCTTCTTCGCGAATCGCCAGCCCGAAATCGGCAACGTAAGGAGTCCCGATCTGTTCTTCGATAAGGATGTTGGCGGGCTTGATGTCGCGATGGATCAACCGTTTTTGATGAGCGTGGTGCAGAGCTTGAGCTGCGGTGGCAAGCAGTTTGGTGACTTCCTCATAAGGCAGCTTCCGTCGCGTCAGCAGGTCGGCCAGGGTGCAGCCTTCGATGAATTTGGAAACGACATAGATCGATCCGTCTTCCGTCCGTCCGACGTCGTAAACAGGCACGATGTGGGGATGATCCAAACCGGCAACCGTGCGGGCTTCAGCAAGGTATTGCGCCGCATCTTCGGGTCCACGAAAACGTTCGAGCTTGGGGACTTTGATCGCGACTCGTCGATCGAGTTCCTCGTCAAACGCAAGCCAGACGATGCCATACTCGCCTTCACCAAAGCGCCGGATTTGGCGATAGCGACCGATGTGTGACAAACGGGCCAGGGTACCGTGGTCTTGAGTGACGGTTGTACAAATATCTCTAATAGGTGAGACGAGTTGTTCGAGACGACTACGCAAGCTGTCGCCGAGGTGCGAGATCCGTTGGGTGTATTCGTCGATACTGACGACCGAATCGCCGTTTTGACGGGCTTGGAATTCACCGAGCACCAATTGCAGTACGCCGTCGGGTTCCGTTGCTAGATCGGGAACGCGTTGTAAGTACTCCTCGACGCGCAGCGGTTCGGAAGTCCGCCACCGATAAGGCTGATCGCTGAAGAACACCGCAATCTTATCAGCCAGCTTCGCGGAAGCATGTTCTTCAAGGTACTTCCACAAATCCGGCGCAGGTTCGTTTGGTTGCCGCGATTGCCACCTAGCGGTCCACGCCGCAGCCAATTCGCTTTCCATCCTTTACCCCCGTTGATATCACCTGCAACAGTCGCAGCGAGTTGATTATAGTTATCGAGGTATGTCATGGCGACCGCTGTGGTTTCCAATCGCGCTTTTCATCGCGAGCATTTTCAAGCCACGAAAAAAATATGTCATAAATCATAAATCAGGAAACCGTGAATTAACTGCTCACGATCGTCCTTAAGGAACAGTCCCGGAATAACTTCCCGATTTCAATCGTAGCGGAAGAGCGCAATCTCTCCGGTACCTCGATACCGGACGGCTCGCGCCGTTCCGCTAAAAACGTATTTTGTTTCGGGACTGTTCCTAAGTTTGGCCTCGTCAGCAGAATTTGTGGGTCAGCAAGAGCGTTCAACCGAGCCAACGCTGAAAAAACACGGGATTAGAACCAAAATGCCAACCCACAGACATGCGAGAACCAGGGCAGAGTTCGAATGGTGGTTATTACAAAGGCTTCCCTGACCATGGCTTCTTGGCGCGAATCGATCGCGATAACTGGTTTGCATTTCCTAATCCTGGGAGCCAGCGAAGCAAATCGGGGCTGGAGGCAGTGATTGTGCACGAAAAAAAGGTAGACTGCATTTAGGATTGCGGCGAATCAACTGCCGCTGGCGTTAACGATTCTTCGGGATGTATGGTTGCGGGCTCATGCTTAAACGTGGATTCAGTTTCGCTCCGGGCTATCGCTTGGAAAACTTCCTTGGCCGTGGCCAATTCGGCCAAGTTTGGCGAGCGAGCGGACCAGGCGGCACATCGGCGGCGATCAAGTTCATTGATCTCAGTGGTGGCGAGGGCGCCAAAGAACATGAAGGAATCAAGCGGGTTAAGCAAATTCGCCACGCCAACTTGATGCCAATCACGGCGATTTGGCTGCTTGATGTTCACGGAAAGGCGATCGAAGAAGCCCCCGATGTGACCCAAGAAACGATCCAACTGAAACCGCTGGCCGACCCGATGGCAACCGCAGGTTCGCTGCCATCGCTGCCATCGTCTCAAGTTTCGCAACCGGGCGTGATGGAAGCGACTGGGATGGTTGCCATGCCACAACCAGAGGCTGCTTGGCTCGCCGTCTCGATGTTACTTGGAGGTAAAAGCTTGCAGCAGTTGCTGCGTGAATGTGTGAAGAACGGGCTGCCCGGCATTCCACCGAAAGAACTCCTTTCCTACATGGATGAGTCAGCCAAGGGGCTCGATTTTCTCAACATTTCCCAACATGACTTGGGTGAAGGGTTGGTGGCAATTCAGCATTGTGACGTGAAGCCAGCGAACATTGTGTTGATCGGTTCGTCGGCGGTTGTCTGTGACTTTGGACTGGCGCGAATTCTTAATCGCAACCAAGTCACCGCCACCAGCGCCGCTGGAACACCGGCTTATATGGCCCCGGAAGCGATCTCTGGTCGTCCGTCAAAAACAAGCGACCAATATTCACTCGCAGTGACCTACTATCACCTTCGCACCGGCACATTGCCGATCAGCGATGGAACGCTTTGGGAAGTCCTTGACGCTCACCGAACAGGCAAGCTTGACCTCAGCCGTGTGCCGGAGCCCGAACAAGAGGTGCTGAAGCGAGCCACGGCGCTCAATTGGGAAAAGCGTTTTGATTCCAATCTTGATTTTGTCGAGTCACTACGCGAAGCGTTGCGTTTAGAGGGGCATACACGGCCAGCCATGATGCCAGCGAACCGATTGGTTCCGGCACCGGTAACCGTCCCATCGTCAGCGATCGATCCTAGTATGACGCTGATGCCGGGACAAGACATTACGATACCAAACTCGCTCCCGAACCCCACTGGTCCAACGGTTGCCAATCTGGACGCTGGAATCGCGGATACGAAAGCAGACTCGGATATACAAAGAGCCAATGCTGCGACGGTGGCAGTGATTCGTGACCGCGCGGTTTCTGAAAACGCATGGTGGCAGCAACCAAAATGGCTTGCAACCGGCGGTGCGGTGGGAGCTTCGGTGCTCGTCATCGGTGCACTATTCGCGATGCAGCGAGATGACAACACGGTTGTAGAGCCAAAGCCTGTTGACGTCGTTCAGAATGGTATCGGTGGTAGCAAGCCAATTACCATTCCACCTCTTGTTTCACCGATCCTGGTCGAAAAAACTCAATCGCAGTTGCTCGCGGCAGCGGTGACGTTTCTCGCCAAGAATGATGCCGCCGCAGTTGCAAGTTTCGACGAAGCCGCCAGACTCGATCCATCGTTGCTCAGTCCCCAGCCAATACTGTTGCTGGGACATATCAACGACGTGCGTGGAATCGGCTTTTCGACCAATGGGGCACAGATGGTTAGTATCGGCGATAGCCCAACGCCGTTTGTTTGGCCGATTGGTGAAACGGCTGCTGCTGGCATTGGTGAGAAACCGGCACCAGTCAAGCACGACGTTTGCATTGGCCCTACCGATCAGATCGAAACGATGTCAGTGGATCCATCGGGAGAATTTTTCGCGACCGCAGATTTCGGCGATGGCTTGACCATCACACGCTTTACTAGCTTGTCGGCACCGGCCAAGCATTTGACTTCTACGGACATGGGGCTGGTGTCTTTGGTTTGGCATCCCCAAAGTTCGTACTTAATTGCAGCAACGCTTAAACCATCCATTGTGTTCACGACGACAACGAAATCGCGAGAAGACTCGCTGCTTCGTTTTGATGTGACGAAACCAATCAATAGCATCGCCATGGATCCGCTGGGAAAATGGTTGTTTGTGCTCGGCGAGGACAACGTCGTGTCCAGGATCGCGTGGGCTGATATCGAACAAGTAACCGCAGTTTCACCGTCATCACCGCCGCTACAAGCCGTCACCAGTACCGGTACGAGAGTGTCCGCGATGTGCGCGACGCGTGGTCTATCCGAAAGCGATTCCGCACTCGTAACTGGCGGTGAGCTTGGCGAAGTCACACTTTGGAGCCTTGATGCTCAACCGGAAGCGATTCAGCAACAACCCATTCATGATTGCGCGGTCCAAGTCATCGCCGCCACTGCCAAAGGATTGGCGGGACCGATCGTCACAGGAGATGTCAACGGTAACATTGGAATTTGGAGAGCCGAATCGCAAAACCCGATTTCGAAACTGCCTGCACACACCGCAGTCATTTCATCAATGGATATTTCACAGGATGGGCGTTGGCTAGTTGCGGCATCACACGATGGTGATGTGACGCTTTGGGACCTCAGCACCGACGATTTAAAAATGACAAGGCTTTCGCTCGACGGCATCGGCCCTGCCAATTGCATCAAGCTTGAAAGCTCAGGTCGGTGGATTGCCGTCGGGCATTCCGAGGGGAAGATTGCTCTCTGGGATTTGAGGCACGCAAAGATGCTGATTGGAAAAGCGATCGAGACGAAACCGCAAAAAACAGCTCCGTCACCTGTCAAGGAAACTACAGGAGCAGCCGTTTAGTTTTCAGTCTTCAGTCTTCAGATTTGAGATTTGAGATTTGAGATTTGAGATTTCGGATTTGAGATTTCAGATTTCAGATTGTATTTTTCGTCTAAGCGTTTCATAAAGGACGATTGCAACGGTCGAGGAAAGGTTTAAGCTGCGAACTTCAGGCGTTGTTGGCAGCCGAATCGCATTGGCGTCGTTGGGTTTAAAGATGGTTCTGGGCAACCCGGTCGTTTCGCTGCCAAAAACAAACACATCGCCTGGGGCCAGATCACAATCCCAGATCGTCTTTTCGGCAAACCGACTAAAATACCAGTATCGTTGCCGTGGAGTTTGCTTTTGAGGGTCGTCAACCGTTTGTTCAGGGAGTCGCAGCCGCAATTCGGCCCATGATGGCACATCGGCCCAATGAAGATATTGCCAATAATCAAGCCCCGCGCGTCGTACTCGTTTTTCATCGATTTGGAACGCGGCCGGCTGGACGATCCACAACATCGACCCCGTGGCAACGCACGAACGACCTATATTGCCGGTGTTTTGCGGGATTTGAGGTTGATGCAGTACAACATGCGCTAACGGTTTCCAGTCGCGTGCTTGCGTTGCAGCCGGTTGCGGGGCAAAACTGTCGTTTAATTCAGTTGGGATACCACTCGTCACTTCACTTCGTCGAATTTCTTCCATGCCGATTCCAGTCACTTGTGCAAAATGTCTTACGCGGTTTTCCGTCAACGAAAAGTTTGCGGGGAAAAAAGGGCCATGCCCAAAATGCAAGGCAGAGATCACAATTCCCACGTTGGAACAAGCGGTCGTCATTCACGCGCCGTCCGACGGTGCCCCCAAGGATAGCACCGGCAAGAGCGTCCTCAAACCGATCAAGCGAGTAGAAACCGAGGTTACTAAACGTGGAATCGCCATTTCCGTTGCGGCGGTGCTCGGTGCGATCGTGTTCGCATTTGTAATGCGTGTGTCGGGCGGCGATGATGGCGCTCCGATTCCGGCACGAATCGTCGTCGCAATTCTGCTCGCTCCGCCGCTGATCTGGGTCGGATATACAATCACTCGCGACTCCGAGCTTGAGCCATACCGGGGCCGCGAACTTCGGAATCGGTTGGGAATCGTGTCAGGGATCTTTTCAGCGCTGTGGTTGATTTATATTTGGGCGGCACCTTATGTGCTCGACATCGATTTTGGGTCAGAAATGTCTTTGATGAGTTCAGGCATTACGCTGGCAATCATGCTTGGGCTCGGTGCGGTGGCGGCGATGGCAGCGTTTGAACTTGAATTCATCGGCGGACTGACGATCGCGGGAATCTATATCGCCCCGATGTTACTGCTCGCTATACTCGCCAACGTAAAGCTTGTCACGATTTAACGATGGCTCCAATTGGACAGCGCCAAGTAAGTGAGCGGCAAGGCGCTAGCCGCCGGTAAATCACGGCGGAACCGGCGGCTACCGTCTTGCCGCTCACGATTGTAAAAATCACGGCAAATAACATTGTTTCATCCGCTAGTTGCCGCTGTCCAACGAACCAAAGGACGTGAGATTGATTCGCGAAATCGACCAGGATGCTGATGGACTGCTGCGCATTCCACCGGAAATGGATGTGCCGATTTCCGATCGAGTCCGGCGGTTGATCGATACGCCACCGCTCAAGCACCTGGGACAAATCTCGCAACTCGGTTTAGTTCATTTGGTTTATCCAGGAGCGCGGCATTCGCGACTGGAACACTCCCTAGGCGTTTATCGCAATTCGCTAAGCGTGCTGCGCACGTTGCAAAACAATCCATCGTTTCGTAGCATCGTCGATCAGCGTGGCGCGGAGGCGTTCGTGATTGCAGCGTTATTTCATGACGCTGGCCATTGGCCATTTTGCCACGCGATTGAAGACATGCGATTGGCTCAAATGCCTCGGCATGAATCGCGCGTTGATGCCATCGTTCGACAAGTCGACATTGGTGAATTGCTGGAGCGTGATTGGTGCGCGACCAGTGACGATGTAATGTCGATTCTGTTGGGCAAGCGGAGCGGTGAATCCGGCTTGTCGGACGCTGAAGTCGAACTGCTTGCCAGTTGCATCAGCGGTCCCGTCGACGTCGACAAACTCGACTATTTAGTCCGCGACAGTCTGCATGTTGGCGTTCCCTACGGACGCAATTTCGATGCCTCCCGGCTATTGAGTTCGCTGACCGTTCACCCACAAAAACCCCGCTTGGCCATCTCAGAAAAAGGTCGCACTGCGGCCGAAATGATGGTCTTTGCACGTTATGTCATGTTCAGCGAAGTCTATTGGCACCACGCGGTTCGTTCGGCGACAGCGATGTTGCAACGCCTCGTCTTTGAATTGCAAACAACGGTCGATTTGAAGGCCACTTTTGATTTCGATGACACACGATGGATATCAACGATTCAAGCCGCGGCGACCGACAATCATGCTAAGATTCTGGCCAGTGGCCTTTTTGGTTCGACTCGGCGACTTTATAAACGAGCGGCTGAGTTCAACATTCTGGATCGCCCCGAACTTCATCGCTCGCTTGCGCATCGACCTTATTGGTGGCAGGTTGCCTGCGGTGATGAACTTGCGAGACAATTGTCAAGAAAGTCTGGCCAAACGATTCATCCCTGGGAATTGCTAATCGATGCGCCCCCAGTAAAACTGGAGGTCGATATTAATATGGATGTCGTGAATAAAACCGGCGGTGTTCGAAAACTTGGAGACGTATCTCCGGTAGCGCATGCACTTGCTCATCAACAATTTGATGGACATGTCAAGCGAGTTCGTATTTTTGTGGCTGACCATTTGCGAGAATCGGTTGCAAAATGGTTGCACGACGATCAGTGGATTTGCGAAGCGATTGCATCGGTCAATCGAGAGGTGGTTTAGTACAGTGAGAGTGATCATTCGAAATGATGCCGCAGCAGCCTGCGTGACTGCGGCCAGAATCATTGCAAATTTGGTGATGCGAAAACCAAAATCCGTTTTAGGATTGGCGACAGGTGGGACACCAGTCGGTTGCTACAACGAACTCATTCATCTGCATCGTGAAGGCGAACTTGATTTCTCCCAAGTAACAACGTTCAATCTCGATGAGTACCTGGGGCTGCCACGAGAACATTCGCAAAGCTTTTGCTCATTCATGCATGCAAATTTCTTTAGCCATGTGAATGTTGACCGATCACGAATTCATTTGCCGGATGGAATGGCCCCCGATCCTACCGCGGCTTGTGCAGAGTACGAACGTAGCATCGTTGCGGCTGGAGGCATTGACCTGCAATTGCTCGGCATCGGCAGTGACGGCCATATTGCGTTCAACGAGCCCGGTTCATCGCTCGCCAGTCGTACGCGAGTGAAGACGCTATGCGAAGAGACCGTTAGAGACAATGCAAGATTTTTTGGCAACGAAGCAGACGTGCCGCGCTTGAGCGTTACGATGGGCGTCGGCTCGATTCTCGACGCTCGCGAATGTCTGCTGCTGGTGACAGGCGATAAAAAAGCCGCCGCAGTCCGAAGCGCCATTGAAGGCCCGGTTACCAGCCAAGTCACCGCGTCGGCGCTCCAGCTTCATCGATCCGTGATTGCCGTACTGGACGAGGCAGCCGCATCTTGGTTGACTCGCCGCGAACACTATCGACATGCTGAATCTGGCATGGCTGACCCTGACAACTTTTATAACATCCAACCGGCTGGGATTTTTAGGAATGCTTAACGTCCATCGTTTACTCGAACTGGAGATATTGCTATGCGTACGGTACGCTTTTTGTCGCTGATGTCACTGATTGGATCGCTCACGATCACCGCTGGCACAGCAATGGCTCAGGAGGCAAAACCCGCCGTGCCCGTTGCCAAGGACAAAGAATCCAAAGCCGAAGACGAGCCATTGCCTCGGGAGCAACGAATCGCAAACTATTTGACCGGCGCAAAATTTGTCGGTAGCTATACCATCGATTCAAAGGGCCTGAACGATGCCAAGGAGGAAACCTATACCATCAGCAAAGCTGAAAAATTGCCGGAAGAGGATATGTATCGTTTGACCGCACGGATTCAGTATGGTGACACCGACGGTGAATTCCCCATGGATTTGAAAATCTTGTGGGCTGGCAATACGCCCGTCATCACACTTGACAAAGTTTGGATTCCAGGACTCGGAACATTTTCAGCACGAGTGTTGATCTTGAATGGACGCTACGCAGGCACCTGGGACCATGACGCGGTCGGAGGCCATTTGATCGGCCGCATCGTAAAGGCACCAGCAACTCCGAAATGAAAGTAATCTGGGTTGAGTTGTCTTTGGACGACGGACTTTGTCATTAGAGCTTTCCTGGGCACCTGTTCATTGATAACTCACTTCATGGTAAGCTACGGTGACAATAACGTACATCGGTTCCTATTATTAACGAGAAATTCGGATGAGCGCTGTATTGAAGGTTGAAATGAGTTCAGAAGTGGCGGCATTTCTTGGCCGAGAGTCATTGGCGAGTTTTGTCGGAGGCCGTCCAGTGGAGTCGAAGTCGGGCAACCTTGTCCCGACATTCAACCCAGGGTCAGGCGTCAAGCTTGCTGATGTTCATGATCTCGATGCGTCTCAGGTCAACGATGCCGTTGATGTTGCGAACGCTACATTTAAGAACATCGCCTGGGCGAAGCTCCCGCCCAATGAACGCGGTGCACTGTTGCATCGACTAGCAGACGCTGTTGAGAAGCGTAAGGCCATTATCGGCGAGATCGAATCGTTGGACGCTGGCAAGATTTTGTCTCAAGCATGTGGCGACGTGCAGAATTTCGTTGACACCGTTCGCTATTTTGCTGACATGGCATTGCATATGAACTGTCGTACTACCCTCGCCGTGAAGGGCCATGAAGCGTGGACCTTACGACAGCCCTGGGGTGCCTGCGGGTTCATTTTTCCATGGAATTTCCCGTTTCTACTGCTCGGTTGGGGCATCGCACCTGCACTTGCTGCCGGTAACACTGTCGTGATCAAGCCTGCGGAAGATACGCCGTTATCAGCGATTTATTTAGCAGAGTTAGCGCAGGAAGTCGGCATTCCCGATGGTGTGATCAATGTTGTGACCGGGCGTGGTGCAACCGCTGGCGCAGCATTGAGCGCGAATCCAAAAATTAAACGTATGTCATTCACCGGTTCGCCCGAAGTCGGTCGCCTAGTGGGTGAATCTTGCGGTCGCAATTTGGTACCGGTCAAACTGGAACTCGGCGGCAAGGGCGCAGCGGTTATCTTTGGCGATGTCGATGTTTCATTGACTGCAGAAAAATTAGTTGGGGCGATCACTTTTCATACCGGACAAGTCTGCTGTGATGCAACTCGTTGGCTTGTGCAACAGGACATCTACGACGACTTCGTCAACCAGTGTGTTGATCGAATGCAAAAAGTTCGAGTTGGTTATCAGCTCGATGGTCAATCGCAAATGGGTCCGGTAGTGAACGCAAAACAACGCGACCGAGTCCTTGGATATCTGGAAAAAGGTGTCGCCGATGGTGCGGAGTGCGTCTTGAAAGGCGGTCCGGCTACCGTGGATGGCTATGCTGGATATTACGTTAAACCTGCACTACTTGCCGGATCGATCGACAACATTGCCGCTCGCGAGGAGATCTTCGGTCCGGTTGCCTTCCTGGCGCCATTTAAGACTGAGGACGACGCCATCGAGATGGCCAATCGAACCGACTATGGGTTGGCTAATAGCGTCTGGACAGCGGACCTCAACCGTGCTTCTCGTGTCGCTGAATCAATGGTTGCAGGCAACAGTTGGATCAATGCGCACAACGTTTTCGCGCATGGCGTTCCCTATGGTGGCGTTAATAAAAGCGGAATGGGCGGAGGCGTTTTATCGATTGAAACTTTGCTTGATTATTCTCGCAGTACATCGATTGTGCGTCCTCTATAACTTGTCGCAACCAGGAACCCCGATGAATACTCCACGGCAATTGACTCATCCCAGCGACGAGATCGTTCAAACGATGCAACGGATCTATCGCAATCGAATGACGACGACCTCAGGTGGCAATCTATCGATTCGTGATTCCAATGGTGATATCTGGATTTCTCCCGCTCGGATCGACAAAGGAAGCCTGACTCGCAAGGACGTTGTTTGTGTACGAGCAGGAGGCGTGATTGATGGCTTGCACAAACCATCGTCTGAGTTTCCGTTTCACAAGGCAGTTTACGAAGCGCGTCCAGATATTCACGCCATTGTCCATGCTCATCCGGTCGCGCTGGTTGCCTTTAGTATCTGTCGCCAAACGCCATGCACGCGTCTATTCCATCAGGCGTATTTCGTTTGTGGCAATACTGGTTTCGCTCCTTACGCTTTGCCAGGCAGCTCGCTGCTTGGCAAGCGCATTGCTGAAACTTTCGCTGCAGGTTGCGATAGCGTGATTTTGGAGAATCATGGCGTTGTTGTTGGTGGTGCGTCGCTGTCCAACGCGTTTCAACGATTCGAAGCGTTTGAATTTGCGGGCAAAACGTTGATTAAGGGACATCGCCTCGGTGACATTCGCTACTTGAACGATAATCAATTGGATAAGGCCCAGCGCCGGCATGTCAGTTTCGACCTGTTCATGCCCGGTGAAGCAACGGAATGGGAAAAGGAACTTCGCCGTCAGCTTTGCGAGTTTTTGCACCGTGGATGTCGTCAACGCTTGTTAATCAGCACCGAAGGAAGTTACTCAGTGCGTCTCAACGAGAAGGAATTCTTAATCACGCCTTCCCAAATGGATCGTGAACTTGTTGACATTGATGATCTGGTGCTCATTCGCGGCAGTCAGAGCGAATCGACCAAGAGTCCCAGTCGCGCGACGATGGCACACCAAGCAATTTACAACAAGCACCCTGACATCCATTCGATTGTGTTCGCTCATCCAGTAAACGCAACCGCGTTCAGCATCACCGACTCGCTGTTAGATGCAAGAATGATCCCCGAGAGCTATGTTTTTTTGCGTGATGTCGTGCGAATCCCTTACGGGGTTCAGTATGAAGGCAACGGAGCGATTGCAGACTTTGTTTCGTCGCGTGTTCCTGCAGGAATTTTGGAAAACGATGGCGTCGTAGTTACGGGAGCAAGCGTTTTGGATGCGTTCGACCGGTTAGAGGTGCTCGAGTCCACGGCGGAGGCAGTGATCAACGCGAGGTCGCTGGGCGACGTCATGCCGATGTCGGAGCCGATCATTAATGAACTGCGTCTCGCATTTGGAATCGACTGATTTCACAATTATTTGGCTTCGGTTTTTATGCCCATCGTGTCTCGCAGAAAGGCTTCGCCTGGGATGTTAAAAATTTGGTATTGACACGGAATTTAATTGCGAAATTTCGATTCAATATTGTTCCTACCAGATGCTACGACGGGGTTTATCCCCGTCGGGCTATAATCACAACCAGAAGATGCTGGCTTTGCCGTGGTTTTGAAGTGGGATAGGCGTCCAGCCTGTCATTTTCAATGCGACAGGCTGGAAGCCTATCCCACTCATTGATCCATCGCTCCTTAATTAATCAAAATTCGATATCGCTAGCCGTATTCCCAGAGGAAGCGTTTCACCAAAAACGGCGGCTTCATACTCAGAGCTTAGTTTACCGCCCTCCACAACAAGCGTGATCAGCGCGACGGGGGCATTGACCAACTCCAAATAGCCAACGGTATCCGTCCTTGCGTCTTTACTGATATCACGATGACGATCGCCGGTTCGGCGCGCAAGTTGAACGATTGCCATCATAGTTGCTGTATCGCCGATTCCACGCGAACAGAGATTCCTTAACCAATGCTCCGCTTCGCCGCCGCTAATGGCAGTATTCAAAGGCCCATATAATGGAGCGCGGCTGCCTAGCCGGCCAAGCGCCCAAAGGAGTGCAGGCCTAATTGACTCTGTTTTCTTTCGCCCCAGCTCGTTGATTGCCATCCGTCCCAGATGAACTTTATCGCTTACGACAAGCCGCTCCAGTGAAGCGACCAGACGCCACATTTCCGATAGTTCCTGGTTCTCAAAACGAGTTCCTTTTTCCTTCAGAAAATTGACGAGCGGTCCGGCGAGCTGTTGTTGCTGCCCAGCCGTCATTCCACCGGCAATTCGTCTCCATAGAATGAGCGATTCGCACCGCGATTGCGACGCTCCAAACGCGACCTTTCCAAAAATCGTCTTCCATGTTTTTGAGACTCGCCAGTCGTCTACGGCAACGCCATAACCTGGCCGAAGGCAGTAACCCAGCAAATTTAACCATCTCGCTTCGTGCTGAGCAGAAATCCGACGACTGGCTTCATGGTCGATCAGTATCTGCCAAATCTTTCGCAACAGCGATGGCGGCCAAGCGTCTCGTTTGGCACCGATCACGTTTTGTAATTCTGCGACCAATTGGTCCGGTGCACCATCACGTTCAGCCCCAAAAACACGCGCGATACTAGCCTCGCATTGCGAAATGGTTTCATCGTCGACGATGCCCGCCGACTCACTGCCACCCTGATGCGCTTCTCGATCGGTTTCGAGTGTACTGCGGATATCAAAGTCCAGCTTCCAACGATTGCCGCTTTCGATATCTACGCACCACATTCCAACGGTGCCAATCTCACTCAGCTCCGACTCGATGGCAACGCGAATCGTCTTTGCAACTTTTCGTTTTCCTTGAGTAAGCGCCGTAAAGATCGGTGGCAATCGCGAACCTTCATTCTCAGTCATCGCAACCATCGTGCCCACGCGATCCGCCAGTCGCGTGCTACTAACCCACAATGGAAACTGCACCGGTTCACCGATTTGTAATGAAAGGGGATGGCCCGATGTTTGAAATCGCTGTCCAGCCTCGGCATGCCCAGGGATCAAACAAATAGCTTGTGGCGGATCATTGGCAATTTGAATGTAATATGAGCGACCTAGGTTGGCTTTGATCTTGACACCCTCGCCTCGCCGAACCATCGCGTAGTACGCCGCACCGTGAGCAACCGCCAAGTCCAGACGCGATGATGCCAGGACGGCTGGTTGCCAAAAAACGTCGTCCGCTTGGCGGAACCACCGCGAAAGCGAATCTACGATACGATTCCGTAGCGCCGGTGCGGCCATCACACCGCCGTTGAACAACAACCATGCAGGACGATCGTCCGATGAAGAATCGTCGTCCGAGAGTCCGCTTCGTCGATGATCGCTCAGGAATGCCGCCAAGTGCCGTGTTACGGCAGGGTCCGCTGCGTACGGCAAGCCAAATTCACGAAAGCCGCTTTGGCCAATCGTTGGTCGATCGCTCAATTCAACCTTCGGAAAGAATCCATCGATTAGCAAATCATCGATCTCCGCTGCCGATAGCGTGACTTGAATCGCACCGCCAATCAGCCTAGACCCTTGCGCAGGAATGCTCAGCGTGTAACTCTCTGGCCTTCCAACGGAAAGCATCGTTTCCTTCGCTAGCCTTGCCACTTGGATAAGCCGGTCCCATTGGTCAGCGGCGATATTCTCCACGCTGGAAGCAGTTCGCAGCTTCTCGTCCACATGCTTAGCAATGGCAAGATCAAGATTGTCGCCGCCAAGAATCAAATGATTGCCGACAGCGACCCGGTGAAATTGAACTTGATCGGAACCGTCACCCGCTGGTTGGACACGAATCAAAGTAAAATCGGTCGTACCACCTCCAATGTCGCAAACCAAAATCATCTGCCCTGCAGCGATTCGCTTGCTCCACTGGTCGGCTTGGGAATCAATCCATGCATAGAAGGCTGCTTGGGGCTCTTCGATCAAGTAGATTCGTTGAAGCCCCGCACGCTTGGCAGCAAGCACGGTCAATTCCCTCGCCACTTCATCAAACGAAGCAGGAAGCGTGATCACGACATCTTGTTGCTCCAGCGGATAATCATTGTGAACATGATCCCATTCCGCGCGAAAGTGTGCCAGATACTTGGCAGAAACATCGATCGGAGACATGCGTTTAACATCAGGGTCACCATGCCAAGGCAAAAAATCTGCGGACCGGTCAACACCATCGTGCGACAGCCAACTCTTTGCGGACGCAATGCGTCTCCCCGGATGCCTTTGCCCTGCGTCGCGAGCAAACACGCCGACACATCCATGGTTCGGCGCGCGTTCCCAAGGCAATTGCCATGGCAGCGAATTGGCTTCGTCGCGGGTCAACTCATAATGAAACGACGGCAACGTTTCTCGCTGTTCGTGTTGGCCAACATCAACCCATTGCGAGACGCGAAACGTTTCAACCTTCCAAGGCGACTGGTGAGTATCGACGAAGCATAACGCTGAATTCGTCGTCCCAAGATCAATTCCAACCACGTATCGCGAGCGGATAGTCTCATCTGGATCGACGCCATCGCCATGGGAATCAGCGGTCATGCTGTGGCTCGCGAATGTTGAACTCCATCTTCCACTGCTGTTCACTTCGCGTCGCACGGCACCACAGCTCAAACATGCCGAGCTCGGTGACTCGACTGAGAAAACGAACCGGCACGTATAAACTTAGACTTTCACCCGCACTTTCGGACGGCAAATTCAATTCAATCGACTCGCTCTCAATCAGCTCGTCCGGCATCCATCGATCTAATCTTGAGCCTACGGAATCGTTGGGCCTCTGAGTCGAAGAAAAGAAACGAAACCTCGCGGTTTGGTCAACAATCACACCAATCTCATCGCCAGGGACGGGGACCTCGGTTCCTTCTTCCATACCCTGAGGTGCGACACACAGTGCCCGCAGCGGTCGAGCCATGCCAGGAATGGCCAGCCCTGCTGTTTCAATACCCACATAATAAGATCGCGCCGTACCACCGCGAATACGAATTCCACCGCGAACTTTTGACCAGCCATAATAGGCGGCACCGATAGCCACCGCCGTATCAAGATCATCGGTCGCACCGAGTACCATCGGCGACACTGAGCACCACGTCCCAATCGTTTCGCTGAGTCGCGATCGTAATGGAGCACTACGAAACACTCCACCGTTAAATAACAGGTGAGTAGGCTGAGTGGGGATGGATGCCGATGAACCTTGAAGTTGAGATGCGTCGGGGCGATGGTCAGCAAGAAAAGCGGCGACTTGGCGAGTGATCGCGGGGTCTGCTTCGTATGGCAAACCGATATCCTGAAAACCTGAACCTACGTTTCGCATGGGTCTATCGGTTGATTTCGCGACTGGAAAAAATCCATCAACAATCAATGACCGGACTTCTTCTCGCGTGATCACGGCCGAAATCGTGCCACCTATCAATGAACTACCTCGGCCAAGGATGGCAACGTTAATGCTTTCCGGACCGTTGCTGGAGAGCAAGCGTTCTTTCGCATCGCGACAAGCATGCCATAACGATACGTTTTGCCAAGGATCAAGATCATGGCCTGCCGCCTGCATTTTCGATCCCACAAAATGGGCCAGCGCTAAGTCCATGTTGTCACCACCAAGCAACAAGTGGTTTCCAACGGCTAGGCGTTTAAGTACCAGCTCACCATTCATTTGATCGACTGCCACCAGCGTCAAGTCCGTCGTCCCACCGCCAACGTCGACTACCAACAACATGTCACCTTCAGCAAGTGCCTGTCTCCATGATTCACCACTATCTGCTAGCCAACGATAAACCGCTGCTTGCGGTTCTTCGAGCAAAACAAGATCCTGTGGCAAGCCAGCCGCGATGGCTGCTTCGCGAGTAAGTTCACGCGCCGCTGGATCGAATGATGCCGGCACGGTCAGCACCACTTGTTGTTGCAAAATCGGTGCCTCTGGGTGAGCTTGCTCCCAGGCCGCAACCAAATGAACGAGAAAACGCCTTGTGCAATCAAGCGCAGAAACTTTGGAAACTTCTGGCGGTGATTGCCAAGGCAAGGCTGCGTCGGTTCGGCCAATGCGACCGTGGCAAAGCCAACTCTTGGCTGCAACGACGACACGTTGCGGATTGTCAGCCGCTTGCGTACGAGCAAAGACACCAGCGACGCCGCTGGCCGGATCGTCAACACCAGGGAGCTGTAGTTCGCTAACTTCGCCGCTTCTAGGTAAATACAGAAACGAAGGCAACGAAAATCGAGCCTCCATTTGGCCCGGTCCGACGATCTGCGGGATCGGAAGCAGGAAGATCGTCGGGGTTTGGCCGGGCAACAAGTCAACGTCCAATCGTGTGTACGCTACAACACTATTGGTCGTACCGAGATCGATGCCGACAGAATAACGAGCTGACATAAAAGAAGACACTTGCTAAATTCGTTTAACTTGAATCGGTGAGATCACGCGAGAATCAACAGCCGCGCCAGTCCATTTGGGAAGCTCAACTTGCGACGCCTCCCATCCATGATGTACTAGCTTACCGCTCATCGCCAGCTCATCACTGGTGCCTTCTCCAATCCACGTGTAACGAGCTGGCGACGCACTGTTTGGCACGGAAATGACGTGGCCTTCCTCCGCCGACTCAATGGCACGAAGTCCAAAAATCCTATCCAGCGTCGCAGCGCACTGCTGTAAGCACGGCCGAGCCGCCGCTCCGATTTGCGAGTCGCTGTACTTTCCAAAATCCTCCTTGACCAAATCGATCAACCTCGCCTCTCGTTGCAGTGCAACCAAGAGCGTGACCGCGTCACTGCGGCTTTCCACGGCGCGCGGCTGTGGCAGATTGAGCTGAGGAGTGGGCTTGATCGACGTTTCTTCACTGGCCCCCTCACTCGGCAAGGCCAGTGTTTCAGTCGGATGATCAAGCGTCTGCTGTAATCGAGATGCTAACTCACGATTGAATAACGCTGCGAAAAACGCACGAACTGCCGTCCCTAAAGCCATGCCCAATCCCCAATCCAACACTGTAGATAAAATCAACAAGCCAAAGTATCATTTCATAATCTCCCAGCTTGGCAAAGTCGTCCCAGGCGTCAACGGGGTTGTGAAAGTTGAAAAAGGCAAACTAGTTCGATTGTACCAAATTTACCCCATTGGCCTTGTGCCCAATGGCATGGACTTAGTGAGCCGACGGCGGCTAGCCGCAGGCATCGCGTCCGTTAGAGCCTTGCAAGGCCAGCGGCTAGCGCCTACGGCTCACTCAGATTGCTTAAGTCCACTCCATTCGGCCTTGTGCCATTGGTGAAGGAGCTTGGCAGGCTAGAAAAATTCGAGCAGCTTGTGACAGTAAAACGAGAAGGGTGAAAAGCGTGTTTTTATTACTGAAGTGCCAAACCGAGATTCAGTTGTGAATCCACGTTCGATCGAGCTTGCTTTCGATCAAGGCACGCTCATCCTTCGAGGATGGGATCGTCGGCAACTTGAAAAATACTTTAACGATTCAGTGTGGAGTTGGGATTACCGCGCTGGTTGTTGGCGGACCGATGCACTGCATTATCAAAATGTGTCCGCGCGACTTTGTTCTCAATCTGAAATCGATTGCCTGGACACGGTATCGAATTGGAAGGACGTTCGTATTGCACCGCAAAAACTTCATGCTCTGCGGACCGATCAGACGGAGGCGCTTGACGGCTGGTTAAAAACTCGCCGCGGCCTCGTTGTTATGCCGACCGGTACGGGCAAAACCGAAGTGGCACTGCATGCGATCTGCCAATCGGCTTGTAGTGTCCTGGTCGTGTCGCCCGTTCGAGACTTAATGTACCAGTGGCACGATCGCATTCTCGCCGCGCTCGGAATCGACGCTGGGATCATCGGCGACGGTGTCCATCGAGTCAGCCCCATCAGCGTCACAACCTACGATAGCGCGGCAATCCACATGCCCCGGCTTGGAAATCAATTCAAGTTGATCATCTTTGACGAGTGCCATCACCTTCCAGGACCGATGCGTCAAGATGCCGCAAGAATGAGTGCCGCGCCATGGCGACTGGGATTGACCGCAACCCCGGAACGTCGCGATGGACAAGAGCATCTACTCAATGAACTGATTGGCCCTCGCGTCTACACGCAAGCGATCCAAGCAGCGCGTGGCAAGACACTGGCTGAGTACGATATCATTCGGTTGGCTGTTCATCTATCTGCGGAAGAACGCCTGCGATACCTATCGCTTGGCAAGATCGTTCAGTCGTACATTTTCGAGCGCAGAAAAGATCAACCGGATTATGACTGGCAAACACTCTGCAGCGACAGCGGGCATGACCCACAAGCGCGCGCTGCAATGATCGCGTTTCACGCCAAGCGTTCGATTGAAGATCGCGCGAGTGACAAACTGCGAATCATCGAAGATCTTTTTCGTTTACACGCCGGTGAACCAGTGATTGTCTTCTGCGGTTCCAATGCGATGGCGCGAGATGTATCTCTGAGATTCTTGATTCCGTGTTTACTAAGCCATTGTCTCAAACGCGAGAGGCAAGAGATTTTGTCGGGACTCAAAGAAGGACGATACCCAGCATTAGTCGCCAATCGCGTCTTGGACGAAGGCGTAGATCTTCCTGAGGTCAATGTTGCGATCGTCGTCGGTGGTGGTAGCAGCACTCGCCAAGCGTTACAGCGACTTGGACGCGTGGTTCGAAAGAATCGCTTTGGTCGTGCATGCTTGTACGAAATTGTGACCGCCAATACGAGAGACGAACTGCGATCCCGTGCAAGACGACGAAATGACGCGTTTCATAAAACGAAATGAGGCTCGTCAATGTTGACCAAAGACCTATCCATTCTTGAATTCAACTTTCAGAACCTGACCGTCGTGCCTGATCGATTGCATCGTAAGACACACGATCACTACCTGCCCGTTGCAGAGGAATTAGTGCAAATCTATCGCGATCACGTCGGCGAAGTTCGCAAATCGCTACACGATCGCGTCCGACGCAGGATGCAAGATATTAGCGACTGCCCGACTCGTCGGATCGGAGCCTTTTGCAAGTTGCTTGACGATGCCAGCGATTACCATCGAGACAAATCAGGAGACGCAGCCAAGTTGCGCAAACGAGTCTTTACGATGGCAGCGTCACAGCATCCGTTGGTTCAGCGCAGCGATGCTCTATTTGATCATGATGAATCAACCGTGAAACGCGAGATCGCTGCCGAGCTCGGCATCAAGTGGCCTGACGTGGAAGCGAAATTGTTTGCCGATGTGATCGAGTTTCACCGGCTTGTTACCGCACCGACGGAACTCGACGGGGCAGGCCTTTTGTCTCGCTATAACGTCGCCATGACTCAAGCCACTCTGTACGGCGCGACGTCGATGATTGTTTGGGCATCCCAAGAGTTCAAAGCCATCCTGCGGTATGCCAAACTTGCTCGCTTGATGCACTCGATTACTCAGCATGGTGACGACTATGTGTTTCAGTTCAACGGACCAGCATCCATCGTCCGCCATACCAAACGTTATGGCGCTGCTTTGGCAAAATTCCTTCCGGGTTTACTTTCAACGAGCAAGTGGCGGATGCAAGCAACGATCCTAGGTCCAGGAAATCGCCGTTTTTCACTCAGGCTTAGCGATCGTGACGGCTTGCGCAGTAACGGCGAAGCAGAACCATTTGACAGCCAACTGGAAGAAAGCTTTTTCGAAGCCTGGCAAGCAACCCAGACTGCTGGTTGGGCTTTGAAACGCGAAGCGCGAGTTCTGCATCAAGGTCAAACCGTCTTTATCCCCGACTTCACATTGATCCATGACCAACACGGCGAAGTGTTGCTGGAGATTATCGGTTTTTGGACGCCGGAATACCTACGCGAAAAAGTCATTCGACTTGAACGATTTCGTGACCAGGCAAAAATCTTGCTGGCGATCGCTGAGTCCGTCGACGACGCCATCCCTGATCTGGGCATCGCCAGAGTCTCGTTCAAAACGATCCTTCGCCCCAAGCAAGTGCTGGAACAACTCGAGAAAATGTCGGCGTAGCTGACTCGAATCCTGCGGTGGTCGTTAATGGCATCGTAATTCCAGGTTGTTTGGTTCAACTGGGGATCGATCAATTTGACAACTTGACCATCGGACGCCGGGGAAATAGATTACACCTATTAGTGGTGAACATGCTCGAGAACCTCACTCTTAATTCTAAACTGATGCTTAATCACACCATCATCGGACAGGATTTCGTCGCGAATCACATCTGTTTCAGAAAGTATGGCCCCAAGGTCGGGGTTTTCATTCAGAAACGTAGCAAACTGCGCCTTTGCGGTGGACGGATCTGTCGGATGAACGACAATATTAAAACTGTTCATTATCTTGGCCTTATAAATGGTCGTGCTGCTTCGGCGGCGGCCTCAGCAGCGGATTCGGAAGAAAACACTCCAGTCTTGTAAAACTCACGAACATGGTTCAGTTCGTGACTCAACGTCTCGATTAAATCTTGCGGGCTTCGTAGTCCTTTGTCAAACAATCGTAGTTCGATTCGCCCATCGGCAGTTCGCACTAAATTCCCAGGTTCCATCGTTTTTGGATTGAAATATCGACCGATACTTCCAAAATCGTACTCGTTGCCCGCTACGTACTCAAGTTTGAATTGACGCATGTCGATGCCGTGTTCACGGGTGAGACGATAAGCATCGTCAATACTCAGTTGCGGCCCACCCGAGTATCTGCCCGATCCTGAACTGGAGGTATTCATTGTTCCCCTTGGGGTGCGCTTAGATTTATACTGTGTCGTCACGCACAATGCAATTTTTTGGCGGAAGTGCCATCCTTGTACCCAGCGATGAATCTCATGTGGAACTCTAAAACGCTGTTCATGCTAGTGATTCTGGGATCAGTTGCCTCCGTGAGAACAAGCGATGGAGCGCCTCCCGCACGATGGTTCTCACAATTAGGAAAAATTCAACCAAAGTTGCAAAGTGTTGCTGGAGATTGGACTGTCCAGAGTGACGGCTTGCGTACCAATGCGGCTACGGGTTCAAGGATTGCCTTTACCGCAAAAATGCCTCGCGAATACGATATGCGTATTCGCTTCACTCGTCATTCAGGCCAGCACTCGATCGCTTTGATATTCACAAGTGGCTCTGGACGGGCAACTTTCGAGCTCGATGCCTGGGGCCAAAACTTGGCGGGCATTCAGAACATTGCAGGCAAAACTTTTCAATTCAGCGCTGGCCCGACCAGTCGTGTTCGATTAGAAAATGGGCGTCAGTACACTGCTGAACTGCGGGTTCGACGTGATTCTGTAACTTGTTTCTTAGATGACAAGCAGATTGCAATTTATCAAGGCGATGGCTCGGACTTGACCTTGCACCCAAGCTGGTCAATGCCCGTAGGTGTCGAAATTGGCGTAGGTGCGTATGAAGCGGAGACAACGTTTCATGCAATCGACTTGAGACTTGTGCAGTCAGATTTGCAGGCAGGAGCATTAGCAAAATCAACTCTACCATTGAGTATCGAGCCCAAACCAATTGAGCCAATACCAAGCGAGTCAATGCCAATTGAGTCAGTGCAGGAGCAATCACCACCAGCTAAGACACCACTCGCATCGAAAGGCGTCGCTGCAAAACCTCGACGCGTGTTACTTGTTATCGCCAACCAAGACTTCTTCTATCGTGAGTATGCCGACCCTCGCGAAGAGTTAACGCGTGCTGGTTTCATCGTCGAGGTTGCCGCCGGTCACGCTGCCCGGTGCTATCCGCATGCCGGATCTGGACAAGTCGGATCTGGCGCGGTGACCCCGGACCTAAGATTGTCGCAGGTTGATCCCAATCGTTACGCGGCCATTGTTTTCTCTGGGGGTTGGGGCTCGTCCATGTATCAATATGCTTTCACCGGGCGATATGACGAGACGATCTACAACGGCGAGCCATCTACAAAGGACACCGTGAATCGGTTGATCAATGCTTTTGCGGAGCAAGACAAATTCATTTGCGGGATTTGTAACGCTGTCTCTGTGCTCGCCTGGTCAAGGGTTAATGGAAAAAGTCTACTGACAGGTAAGTCGGTGACGGCACCTATACGCAACGCGCCTAATGGAATCTATGACGGACGGCGCGATGCACCGTCAATCCATTGGCATGTACGAAAAAACGGCGGCAATTTGATCTCGCCAAGCGAATTGGGGAGTCCTAATTCAACGGCTGATGACGTTGTCGTTGACGGAAAAATCATTACCGCTGCTGACGATCAATCAGCGAGAGAAGCCGGTCGACGCTTGGCCTTGCTGCTAAAGGCAATGCCCTGAATTGAGGCAGCTTGATCAGCGTTGTCATATTGCAGCGTGACTTTCGCGTTGCGATCATTGGGATTACTGACGCGACCTTGCGAATCGTATTTGTAAGAGATCGTGTTGGAGTGGGTGCGTCCACTGGTCAGCGTCGCGACCATTGTTTCGGTGATAACGCGTCCCAGGGCATCGGGGACGAAAGCGCGAGTATCGCCATCGCGGTCGGTGGTGCGAATCAGTTCCCCAGCGCTGTCGAAACGTTGTTTGCTGACGTTACCTAAACGATCAGTGATCACGACTTCGTCGACGGCATCGTAATTCCACGTTGTTTGATTCGACTGGGGATCGATCAATTTGATAACTTGACCACCGGAATTGCATCTTGACTCATCGTTTGCCCTGCATGGTACGGAATGAAGTAGGCGCATTGTAGTTCCGCGAGCCAGTCGCGTGGGAAGCCACACCAAAAATAGGAGGCGTGCTCTCCGAGCTCGCAGATCAGACAGCCAGAGCGAGCTCGGAGAGCACGCCTACTATTTTGACACGGTAAACGACCTTGAGCGTTACGTTCCGAGATCAACCGTCAAGCCGGCTTCGCGCGCGGTCAGCGTCAACCAATATCACATCCACTCGCCCGCAAGGAAAACGAGCTTCGCTAGTTCAATCACCACCGCCTACCTCCGGTGTACGCAAGTGTTGCTGGAGATTATCGGTTTTTGGACGCCGGAATACCTCCGCGAAAAAGTCATTCGACTTGAACGATTTCGTGACCAGGCAAAAATCTTGCTTGCAATCGCTGAGTCCGTCGACGACGCCATCCCTGATCTGGGAATCGCCAGAGTCTCGTTCAAAACGATCCTTCGCCCCAAGCAGGTGCTGGAACAACTCGAGAAAATGTCAGCGTAGCTGACTCGAATCCTGTGATGGTCGTTAACGGCATCGTAATTTCAGGTTGTTTGGTGAACAAGATCTCCAGCGCTGGTGTATAGCCTAAGGCGATTTTTTCGGGGACTGAAGAAGGCGGCTAAAGAGAGCGTCCAGCTTAGAAGTTCCAGCAATTCGTACTCCGGTTGGACAAGCCAACCGGGGAAGCTGCAAAGTGCTTCCACCGCCGCTAATTGCAAAACTTCTGCTCATGCCAGACAAGCTGACATGGGGCAATTGGCAAGAAACGACAAACCTCGCACGACACGAAATCCGAGCGTGCCCTGATCCAGTTTATTCCACTTCGTGAATGTCGTCTAGCACGCCGGCTGGAATGCAGACCGTCAACACGGTCAACTTGCCGATCGCTTTGTGCTTTACGCCGCGAGGGATATAGACAACAACTCCAGTGTGTAATTCGATTTCGTTCTCATCCAAGATCATTTTCCCTTGGCCGTCAATGACGTAGTAAAACTCATCCGTGCGCTCGTGATAATGCAGCCGCGCGTCCTCGATTTCGACACGATGCACCTCGCCGGCAGCACCGGCGGATGCCTCGATCAAACAACGAATATTCCCGCATGTCTCCGCCCAGGGCTCGACGTCTGCAGGATCACGGCGAATACATTTGGATGTTAGAGTCATAGCAACTCCTATTGTTTGCGGGGGAACTAATAAGCAATTGTATCGTATTTTAGATAGCAGTCAGAATGGGTATCGCACTTTCTCAGCCCTTCACCACTCGCTTCGTTTTCCACTAGTGGTCCGAGAACGAATTGATGCCGCTTGAAAGAATCGTTAAACCGCGTGCCCAACGGGCCGCGAGCCTCGCGCGGGGCGTTGCCCACACGGTTTAACGACAAAATCGC
>JAYVSE010000247.1:0-4631 GCA_043775635.1 Planctomycetaceae bacterium
GACAACCACGCCGCTTGTGATCGCGGTAATATAGCGCGGCCAACGACAGCCCTCAAGAGCTAATTGACATCCACCACAATAAAACGACAGTCTGCAAGCCCAACGGAAGCCATCATCCAAATCTAGTGAATCCGAAAGTTCTAGCCACGGCAGTGGCGATGGCTCGGTGCCGAGGACGTCAGTCCTCGGTATCAAGCGGCATACCGATCAAGTCCCAATGGGACGACAGCAGCGATTGGCATCAGCTCACCGGCCCCGTCTGTTGTCCCGCTGGAACTGCAAATTTCACCTTCGGCAACGCATAAAATCGCGAAGCGATGGAAGGGGATAGCCACGGACGCGAGTCCATTGTTTTGTCCCACCTCCACGGGGAAGTCGCGAATCGACGACAATGCAAACTACTGCCATCGCCTTGCGACTGTTGATTTCTTTTCTGCGATTTACCACGGACTTGCGCCCTTGGCGAACACATTTCACCGCCTAGCGGTCCGATACTTCAAGAGCGAGAATCGATGGTGCAATTGTTCAGAAGATCGAAGGTCTTTGAACCTTTACGATACGTCGCATTCAAATCGGAGCGGACCGATTCGGTTAGCCGATGCACCGATGTCGTCTGCCAGCGCCCGCCTGTGTCTAACCCACCGCCAAATTCTATTCCACCTAAATCGGTAAGCAAAAACCGCTCGTGAAATCGCTCGCCATATTCCAATTCCTGCCACTGGTACAAATCCAGTTTCTCATTTGAATCAAGCAGCTTTTTGAGTTGCCATTTAAGGCACTCACTGCGTACTTCGTCAAAGATTCTTCTTGCGTCTTCTTTTCGTTCTGGCGATTTTCGATCGATTTTGTGATTACATTTTAAAAGAAAATGGATTTCAAACCCTACGACAGGTTTTGCAGGCTGGCTCAGCCGTGCCTGAAGGCAGGCTTCAATGAACTGACGATGTCGCTTCTTACCAGAAAAGTATGCGTCGACAAACTTTATCTCAGAGGAGAATCGAACCAATACCTTTGCTGCGGCCGCCATCTCCGGTTCGGTTCGCGGGATTCGACCGCCATTGGCAACATGCCAAACGGGGTTGTCGTCGTGAATGTCATCATCGCTGATGATTCGCGGGTCAACAGATTCGTCCTTCGAACGAACAATAATTCCGTGAATGTCGTCTGGAGTATATTGAATCACTCGATCAAGCCATTTAGCGGATTTGGGAGCATCTAACGGAACTCGTTGGATCGCATTCCTCTTATGTAAACGACTGAGTCGCACTTCGAGGAGTTTGTCATTTGGACACTCATTTCGGTACCACTGACGAATTTCCTTTCCCCATGGCTTGGGCACCCGTGCAATTAGACGACCGTGTTCAAATCCAAATTGCTCAAGGCTTGCACCAAGCACTGGGTTGCAAATCGCTTCGGGTTCAAACGCATATACTTTGAACATCAGTAAAACTCGTCCAATCGTTCATCAAAGAACCCATACGGCCACCGATCGATAAACTCACCCTCTCCATTGATACGGAGTCGAACAACCTTCGTCCCGTCCTTTTCGGCCATGAAGTAGTTTACAGCAACGTCTTCAGGAACCAGTTCAAAGGATTCCTCGGTTAGTTCTTCCTCGGAGGTTTCGCGGATTCGCCGCAATAGCCTCAGAATCAAATGCTCGCTGTGCGTCTCGATCAGTAGTTGCCTACCAATTTCATCCTGTTTGTTGTCGATTGCGGCAATGAACAAGTCGCCAAGATTAGCTTGCAACTTAGGATGCAAATGAAGTTCGGGTTGCTCAATCGCCACTATGGTTACGTCCTGTATTAAACAAGCAACGACTACAGGAACGACCTGCGACAGTCCCGTTCCTACATCTTGTACGCGAAGCAGTGACTCACCAGACTGGTTTGTCGGTGATAGCCGAATTCGAGGTGTTGACTCGCCTTGGACGACAACGGTTTTTCCGTCTGTCGTCATTGGGTAACGACAATCGACTAGCTGTTGGCGATTTATCGCGATGTTTGTGTTGAGACATTTTTCTCCCAACCATCGATTGACTTCATCTATCAATTCTTCTTTTTCCCAGTGAAGCACGTCCCAGGCTGCCATGCCGGTTCGCCACCGGATCGACGACGGGTGGCGCTGGGGTGAATAATCGGGCTTGGGTATTTTGCGCAGAGGACCGATGGAAATGACGCTGCGCAGCATTTCGCGGAACAAAGGAACCACACCCGCAGAATGAAAATAGGTCATCTCCCAGAGCGGTCTATTGGACTCGGGTAACTTGATCGTTTTATTTGAATCAGCGTCCCAGAACCAGAGCGGTGCTCGATTACAATCAGGCATAGCTGAAGGCATGCGAACGATGGTATGGAAGTCAGTGTCAATTTCGTTGCCAAATGGGCTTAATACGCTTGCGAAGGCTTCACAGTCAAACAGAAACGATCCGTGAAGATTAGCGTGCTTGAAATCTTGCTCCTTTCGCAGCGAGAAAGAAACGGCAAGTTCCCCGTCGAATAAGACTTGGAAGCGAGAAACGAATCCCATATTGTCGTTGGTGTGTCGCAGTGTGACACCGATCGCGATGGATTCATTGCCAAACTCACCACCTCCTTTTGAAGAGAGAACGCCATGATCGCTTTCATCTTGCGAGATCTCAATCAAGAATCCAATTTCTTTTTTCGTATCGTGCATATGAACCGCTTGCCGATATCCACCGAGATCCACGTCGGAATCGGGTAGGAACTCGACGGTCGCGATCATTGTTGTGAACACATCTCGCAACAGGCTCAGTGCCTGGAGGACAGTACTCTTACCCGCGCTATTGGGTCCAAAGAGCAGATTGATTCGGCTCAACTCGATCCGTTGACGTTCGCCGAATCCTTTGAAATTCTCGATCTCGATTGCACTGATTCGCATCGGTTCTACTGTTTGCCTTTATTGTCGCCGCGCTTGCAACACCCGTGTTTCAGTGTCATTGCCAAATCGCAACAATCTTGGGTTTTCGTCAAGAGTCAATAATTATAGCGTGTGACGCGAAGGTGAATGCAATGACTATGCCAATTTCGCATTGAGTCCTACGACCGCTTATCCGTCTTGTCATTTACACCGAGTCGTTTCAATTGCTGATCCAACGTTTGATAATGTTTCATCCCAAGCAATCTTGCCGCTTCCGACTTGTTGCCGTGTGCTTCCTGCATCGCATGCTGTAGGTAACTGATTTGAATGGCTTGCAAGTGTTTTTGCAGGTCAAATCCATCGCCGAGCGGATGGTTTTCGATATTCAGTTTTGGGCCGCTTGAGTTGGGCAATTCACCGATCGCGGCGTTCATTTCGTTTCGTCCGATGTGATCGTTGTCGGTCAATACGGCGGCTTGCACAATGGCATTGTAAAGTTGTCTGACGTTGCCAGGCCATGTGTTTGTTTTCATAAACGCAATTGCGGAATCAGAAAACGATTTGTGTTTGTATCCAAATTCGTCTTGCTCGAACTGGCGATTGATCTGCCCCAACAAATGCTCAGCGATTCGCGGAATGTCACTCTTCCGTTCACGCAGTGGCGGTAGCGTGATCGAAACAGCGGCCAAACGGTAGTAGAGGTCGTCGCGAAAGCTGCTGTGTTCGATCGCTTCGTAAAGATTGCGATTGGTCGCGGCAATCACGCGCACATTCACAGTTCGGTCTCGTTCTTCGCCCAATCGGCAAACGCGACGACTCGCCGATCCTTCACCTAGCACAGGTTGTAAAACTCGCAGCAATTTAGCTTGCGTTTCCAAATCACATTCACCGATTTCATCGAGGAAAAGCGTTCCGCCATCAGCCACTTCAAACGCGCCTTTGCGTTCCCGATCGGCACCCGTGAACGCACCTTTGCAAGAGATCATGGACGAAATCGCCAATTTGGATCCGACGAGTGCTAAAGTATTGGCGAAGATTCGTGGGTTGGTCTAATGACCGATGGGAGTGATGTGATGAATGGGAATAATGATCGTCAGCCGAATCGGCCAAATCAGGGGCAGCATATTTCCCATCAATCTCATTCCTCCCATTCCTCTCCGCGTCCCATTATTCCGCCGCGTGGTGACTACCAAACCCACTTGTCATTCCAAAAAGCCCAAGTCGTTTACGCTGAACTACCGCAACCAAAGACCAAAACATTGAAGGCTGGTGTTCAACATGATTCCCATTCTTCCCATAAATCTCATGACTTATGACCACCGATGGGATTGCTGGGAAGAATGGGAATGATGAACCCGATCCTATCGCAGGCCCGGTTTGGACAGATTTATTGAATGGGAAAATGTGCCCTACTGCCAGATTGCCCCCACCGATCTGCCAAAGTTTCGTTTAGCTAGTGGTGACGAACAGCGGCGGATTGTAGGGATTCTCGACGACGCGTTTGAGGGCCTCGCCAACGCCAACGCCGAAAAGAATCTCCAAAACGCCCGTGCTCTGTTTGAAAGCCACCTCAACAGTTTGTTCCTAGTGGTCCGAGAACGAATTGGGTTTGCTTGAAACGGGTTAATTGGCCAAGATACCGGCTTTCGCCATCTTCAGCCGGAGAGTTTTATGCCAGGGAAGGCAGCTAAGATCGTTTTTACGGAGAAACAACAGGCCATTCTTCGTGAGTTCGCCGCGTCTCGTTC
>JAYVSE010000248.1:0-11083 GCA_043775635.1 Planctomycetaceae bacterium
CGAAGTTGACGCGACTCGCCGTCCGTGACGTCAGCCCGACTGCGAACCCAGCCAGCAGTCAAGCGTGGGCGGCGGTCACTCAGATGCCGGGTTTGTTGGAGTTGGCACTGAACAACGATGTCACCGTCAATGGTCCCGCGCTGCAGCGAATTGCCACGATGCCCGCCCTGCGGAAGTTCCAGGTCGGCGATAACTCGACCGACAAGACTCGGTGCCGCGTCTATACCGCCAACGACGTCACCGCGTTCCGTCAGCAGCGTCCTGACATCGAACTCACCATCAACGGTCACACCTACCCCGAGTTGTTGGACTGGCCGGGGAAGTTTGAGGGGAGCACGAGCATCGCGGCGTGGCCCGAGTTGGGCGAAGGTGCGCCCGTGCCAGCGGTCGGGAAGTTCTCCGCTGACGACGCCAAGCAGAAGCAGGCCGAGTGGGCCAAGCATCTGAAGGTAGAACCGGAGATCACCAACGCCGTCGGCATGAAGTTTCGGCTGATCCCTCCCAGCGAAGCGGTCGTCAACAGCGGCTCGCCGGAACAGCTACAACTCGTCCTGCAACGGCTCATGCCCTACTACCTGGGAGTCACCGGAGTCACAGTTGGCCAGTTCAAAAAGTTCGTGGAAGCTACCGCCTATCAAACCGACGCCGAGCGAGACGGTCTTGACGGCAGCACGCCCGAAAACGGATACCGCAAAAATAGGGAGTGTACGTGGCGTAAACCGTGGCATTTTCCCGTCAATGACGATGAGCCTGTCGCACAGCTAACAACTGCGGACATGCAGAGCTTCTATGCTTGGCTTTCAAAGGAGGATCGGGCGAGCATCCGCTTGCCCACATTCTATGAATGGTATTTCGCCGCCAAGGCGGGGGCCGATGGTTTTTTCGGTGCCCCCAATGAACAAGGTTGGATGGACCAAGCTGCCGACCGCAAAATCTCACCGCTTCATCCAGTGGGGTTGAAACTCGCAAACGCTTTCGGCTTGTTCGATGTGGAAGGGAATGTTGCCGAGTTAGTTGGCGATGGCTCGTTGCAGCAGCAAGTGGGCTCATACGCCCTGCATAGCCGGCTGCCCCTAGAAAATGTGGGCGTCAAGTTCGGCACTGATCGCAATTATATGGTCGGCTTCCGCGTGCTGCGACAGCTTGAGCCATCCCCACCCGCGCCGAAATTCGCAGAGCAACCGGTGCTGACTGCACGCAACGCGCCGTTGGGTCCACAAGCCACGGTCACTCGCCCCACGCCGATCCCCGGCCTCCGCAGTTGGACTATCGAACTCGCCGCTCACCAAAGCCATGCCACCTCGATCGCGTGGAGTCCAATGGGCGACGTGATCGCTACCACCAGCGCCGACACAAGCGTTCGCCTGTGGAACCGCGACGGCAATCTAAAATCCATCCTGCTCGGTCATGCCGGAGGCTTCGCAGATCACAGCGTCAGCTTCTCGCCGGATGGAACGCGGCTGGCGACCGTGGACTATTCAACGGATGCGGCGAATCCCAGCACGCTGCGAATTTGGGATGTGAGCGGTTTGGCAATCGACCGTGGCCGTAGTCGTGAGACTTCGGGCGATTCAGCAAAGCCCGAACTTTCGCCAGTTCGGCTACTGGCCGTCGTGCCGCACGCCGATTTTGGCGTCAGCGTCGCGTGGTCGCCGGATGGCAAGCAGATCGCCTACAGTGATCGCAATTGCAATATCCTCGACGTGTCGACGGGACACACCCACTCGTTGAAATTTCAAGGCGTTCCCTATTCGCTGGCATGGTCTCCGGACAGCACGACAATGTGCGTCGGACTGAAGGCACAGCAACTGCCTTTACTGTTCGACGTTGCCAGCGGAGCGAAGCTCGTCGCTTTGACGGACCCAGATGCCAAGCCCGATGATCGCATTGGATCAATTCCACGTGTCGCATGGTCGCCGGATGGCCGTTGGCTGGTGGGTGCGCGCGGCAAACGGCTTCGTATTTGGGACGCCGTAACGCGAAAGTTTGTGCGGAGAATCACCTCGCGGTTCGACTTGATCGGTTCAATTTCGTGGCACAAGGAGAGTCAGCTTTTCGCCATCGCCGGCGAAGGCGGACTCGGAACGTCATGCTTCATTCTCGACACGGCAAGTGGCGAGGTCGCAGCGCAGGGCCCAGCTTTCGATGCGGCGGCGTATGACGTCGCTTGGTCTCCTGACGGGACTGAGTTGGTCGTTCACGCGAACGGCCTGTTGCGTTTCCTCGACGGCAACACCGGCAAGCTGCTGCGCTGCGGTCCTGCACGGGGACATGGGCACTTTGAACCGACATTTCTATCCCCTGATGGTCAACGCCTTCAGGCCAAATACGACGGTCCCGCTGACCGTTTGGAATTCGATGCCGAGACCGGGCAGGCGCTCAAACGGAAGGACTCGCAAGGGATGCTGCTGGCCACGGCGCCCGACGAAAGCTGGAGGGCGTACCAAGAGTACGGACCCGACAGGGAAGTCGTCATCAAACCGAAACGCTTCGATCGTGATCCCGTCACGATTTCGACTCCAGGATCAAGCTTGATCTGGCGATCAAATCCCTCTGGCGATCGGATTGCGCAGGCGTTCGGACAGCAAGTGCTGATCTGGGATGCGTGCAACGGCAACCCGAACGGCAAGCCGCTCGGCACGCTCCAACACCCTGCCAAACTCTGGTCCTTTGATTGGTCCCCCGATGGACAGCAAATCGCCACCGATGCGGACGACAAGACGATCCGCGTGTGGGACACCAAAACCAACAAGCTCACCGCCGAGTTCAAGCAGTTCCCGCAGAAATTTGACGCGTACGTTGGCGTTGGCAATATTAGCCCACCAATCCTCGCCTGGACGCGAGACGGTCGCAGCCTGTGGATTCCGCTGGGTACTCATGCCGGACTGCTCGACCTGAGCACGGGGCGCGTGGCACCGGTCGATAATTTCTCCAACGGCAACTCCATCGAAATGTTGACTTTGGCCGCGGATGGCGACCGGCCGCTCGTTCGAGAACACTACCAGTGGACATTCCTCCGCGACCGCGACGGCTCGCGGCAATTGCTCGGCCAGCATCTGGGCCTCCGCCCGCAATGGCATCCGGACTCCCGCCGCTTCCTGAGCGGGGCCGACATGTTTGGCGTGCGCGGTTTCGACGTCTCCACGCGGCGGCGGCTGGGGACGCTGTGGCCAGTCCTCACCGGCGACCATTGGCTCTCCGTCGGCCCCACCGGCCACTACCGAGGCAGCCCCAACGTCGAAGACCACATCGTCTACGTTGCCGAGCTTGACGACGGCAGCCACAGCACCCTGTCCCCCGCCGACTTCGCCAAGCGGTTCGCTTGGAAGAACGATCCCGAGAAGGCGACACTGCTAAAGCTAGTCGATTAATCGCCTTAAGTAGCGGCTGGGCGCGAGCCCTCCGGTGCCGCGAGATGTGATGTGCTGCCGAGACCGGACGGCTTGCGCCGATACCGCTACATTGGATGTTAGCGGCTGGGCGCAAGCCCACCGGTCCCGCGCGTGATGTAATGTACCACCGAGACCGGACGGCTGGCGCCGGTACCGCTACTAAAAACTTCGCTACTTTATAAATGCGCAACCTTCTATCATGAACGAAGATCTCCTCGGTTTCTTTATTACATGGACTTGTTATGGAACTTGGTTGCCGGGCGATGATCGAGGCTGGACTAAGTGGCGTAAAGGCGACCAAATTCCACAACCCTTACTGACTGATTGGTGCCAAGAAAAAATGGTCGAGAAACCAATCATCCTCGATAGCGTACAGCGTCAAGTGGTTAACGTCGTCGTTGCTGACCACTCTCGAATTCGCGGCTGGATCCTGCACGAAGTCAATTGTCGTTCAAACCATTGCCATGTCGTCGTGACGGCCCGGCGTCATCGCGGCGACCTAGTTCGCGATCAACTAAAGTCTTGGGGTAAACGGAAGCTTAAACAACTTCAACGGTCCAGTGGTATTTTTGAAGCTGAGCTTCGCGAGTACTGGTGGACGCGCAAAGGAAGCGTCCGCCACTTGTTTGATGACGAATCACTCGAAGCTGCGATCATCTATACCCGCGAGGCCCAAGACATCGGAGGATCGAAAGCAAACGTTTAGCGGCTGGGCGCAAGCCCAATGGTGCCACGCGTTGTAACAAGCTACCCGAGACCGGACGGCTCGCGCCGGTACCGCTACATTTGCAATGTACTACCGAGACCGGACGGCTCGCGCCGTCGTGCAACTATTGGCGTCTCACAAAAAAGCCTGCGGCAGCCAAGCCGATCAAGCTGAGCAGTACCGAGAACAAATTGAAATTCGAAAAGACAGCGATCGCCGTCAAGGTAAAGATTGCCACGGCCGCAGCCCAGCGAGCAGGCAACAACCACAACCCTAAGCCGCAAACGGATTCCACAACAATAACCTTACGTGAATACCATGTCGCTGCGGTACGAAGCGACTCAGCATCTAGCGATTTTCTGAGCAAGTTGAAGAACCAAAAATCACGATCCACGAAGTAGATTTCATACAACACTTGTCCCGACCAATACTCGCTGGTCCATTTGCCAACTGCACCGCCAAGCAAGATCATTGAAATGATGCAGCGGGACAGAAACGCGGCTCGCTTAATGAGCGGGTCCGCTGCGTCGACGCCCATTCGACCCGCTAACCACACCGACCATACCGACGTCCACCATGCCGTCGCGAACGTCATGTCGTTGTAGCTGCCTTGATGAACGCAAAGGATCGAAACCAGCACCAACGTGCACCATGCAGAAATCAACCGCCGCCGCCGAACCTCAGTCATAGCGGCAATGCCAAGGGCCGCTATGGCACCCACATAGACTGCGACCAGCAATATGGGAGACTCCAGCGCCGCCGGAAAAAACTCTTGCCGAAGCGGAGTTGAAAAGTAGCATTTCCACATTTGGATAAATGCTCCGATCTTCCATGCCAGTGCCGCCATTGTTGACCATTGAACCAACCGAAACGCGGTCAACGGACGCGATTGTGATTCAACTTGGACTGCGACCGATTCGCTCACTTCACAACCTCGCCAACGAAATCAAAGCCGCCATTTTCGCTGGACGGCGTCGCGGTCCAGCGAGTATGCAATTCCTCGCCGCGATAGCTTGACCAAGCGTCCAGTGTTCGCGGCTCAGGGGTCGCCAAGAAAATCGCTCGGTTGTCGCCGAAGGTAAAGATACGCAAGGGGAAATGATTGAGCGTCCCTACCGACGATACTCCCTGCCAGGGTGAAGGGCGAATTTCGTAATGATTGTAAAAGTTGTACATCGCCGGAATCGGTTGCTGTGCGGCCCAGCCAGCAAAAGTTGGCGTTTGCAAATGAAACCGCTCCAACGTTGTTCTCTGAATGAAACGGCTGAACGGCATGGCCAGCAACCAGCCAGCCACGCCTATGATCATTAACAAAATAAAGACAAACCCTAAATCAAATCGAGCGGGCGCAAATGGAGTGGGCGCAAGTTGATTGGACTCAAGTTGGTTGGGCTCGGCGTCATCCGGTTCATCCATCTGTTCAGTCCTTTTATCCGTTGACGAGCCTCAGCAGGGTCTCACGAACCAATTGCGGATTCGCGTTGGGGTTTCGCTTCTTCGCTTGCCCGACGAGCGAACCGATGGATTGTTGCTTACCACCGCGAATGTCAGCAACGATTTGCGGATTGGCATCGAGTAATTCTTGGCATAGGGTTTCCAACTCGTTTGAGTCTACCGCTTTAATCCCCAGCGCGGCAATGGATTCTTCCACGGTGCCGGTATGTTTGAGCATTCTCGCAAAAACATCGCGGGCTCGGGCGTTGTCGAGCGTGCCCTCTGCAACACGATGCAACAAGTCGCCGAGCGACTCCGCGCTGACGGGGAAATCGCCGATTTCAAGGGCGTTTTCTTTCATTGTGCGCATCACGTCTTGCAAAAGCCAACTGCTAGTCCGTTTGCCGTCGCCGGATTTTTCCGCAGCGGTTTCAAAATAGGCAATCATTGCGGTGCCTTGGTTCACGATCACGTCAGCATCGTAAGTCTTGATGCCATATTGCGTTTGCAATCGCGTACGAACTTCGGCCGGCAATTCGCCGAGCGCTTCACGAGCAGCTTCGATCTGCTCAAGCGGAATACGAACGGGCAGCAAGTCAGGGTCAGGGAAATACCGATAGTCGGCCGACAGCTCTTTTTCACGCTGTTCAAATGTTTTCTCACGACTGTCATCCCAACCTCGCGTCGTCTTGGAATTCTTTTCGATTGTCGCTCCGGTTTCTTCCCAGGCTAGATATTGGCGATTGACTTCGTATCCGATCGCGCGTTCGACGGCACGAAAGCTATTCATGTTTTTGATTTCAACGATTGGCGTAACAACCCATTGGCTGTCGACATCGATCCAGAGATTGACGTTGGCATCAACGCGAAGACTGCCCTCTTGCATCTCACAATCAGATACATCGAGATGCGTTAGCAATAGCTTTAGTTCCGTAAGAAATGCTTTCGCTTGATCGGCCGAACGCATGTCGGGCTGAGTGACAATTTCAAGCAACGGAGTACCGCAGCGGTTCAAGTCGATTCGCGAATCAGCGCGTCCCGATTCTTCATCGTGCATGCTCTTGCCCGCATCTTCTTCCAAGTGGGCACGAATGATTCCCGTACGACAAGTTGCACCGTCGTCAGCCGGATCTGTGAACTCCAAGAAGCCATCAGCGCAGATTGGCATGTCGAACTGGCTGATCTGATAACCCTTGGGCAGATCTGGATAAAAATATTGCTTGCGATCCCATTTTGTCGTCGGTGGGATTGAGCAATTGAGTGCCAGTCCTGTGCGAATGGCTAGTTCTATCGCACGCTGGTTCATGACGGGCAAGGCACCGGGCAAGCCCAAACAAACGGGGCAAACCTGCGTGTTTGGTTCGGCACCGAATCGTGTTTCACATCGACAAAACAGTTTCGTCTGCGTCTTGAGTTGAACATGCACTTCAAGCCCAATGATGGTCTGGAACTCGCGAGTGAACTTAGGGGAAGCGTTCATCGTGAAGGCCTCTTGGTGTGATAGTCGGTTTGGCTTTGGAAGAATGCAGCCGCCCGCAGCAGAGTGGCTTCAGCGAGTGGTGGTGCTTGCAACTGAATACCGATTGGCAATCCTGCTTGCGATTGTCCGCTAGGCATCGAAAGTGCGGGAATTCCCGCTAAATTTGCCCCCACGGTGAATAAGTCGCATAAGTACATCTGGATGGGATCGTCGACCTTTTCGCCGATCCGAAACGCAGGTGACGGGGACACAGGTCCGAGTAAAAGATCAACGTTTTCAAACGCAGCATCATAGTCGCCACGAATCAGTCGCCGTGCCTTGAGTGCCTTGAGATAGTACGCATCAAAGTATCCCGCGCTAAGCGCATAAGTGCCGATCATGATGCGGCGTTTTACTTCGGGACCAAATCCTTCGGCGCGACTTCGGCAATACATCGAGACCAGCGAATTTGTCGCTTCTTTGGACGAGGAGCGATATCCGTAGTGAGCACCATCGTAACGAGATAAGTTACTACTGGCTTCGCAGGGAGCAATCACGTAATAAGTTGGCACACCGTAGCTGCTGTGTGGCAGAGTAACGTCAACGATCGTTGCTCCGGCATTACGAAAAACCGTGATTGCATTCTTGACCGCTGTACGAACTTCGTCGTCGAGACCTTCATGCTCGATCGCATCACGAATGATACCGATTCGCAGTTGCTTCACCGTTGTGGGGCGGGCGGCGAAAATATAATCATCGTTAGCAGTGTTCAGCGATGTTGAATCGCGAGGTTCGTAGCCGCTGATGGTTTGCATCAGGAGCGCGGCGTCTGCGATGGACCATGCCATCGGGCCGACTTGATCGAGACTGCTTGCAAACGCGATCAACCCATAGCGGCTGACGCGACCGTAGGTCGGCTTCAGTCCAGTGATTCCGCAAAACGCGGCTGGCTGGCGAATGGAACCGCCGGTATCGCTGCCGAGACTCAGCGGCACGTGGCCTGCGGCGATGGTTGCGGCCGCACCGCCGCTGCTGCCGCCCGGCGTATACGCTTCGTTCCAAGGATTGCGGGTGACACCAAAGGCGCTGTTTTCAGTGCTCGCGCCCATCGCGAACTCATCCATGTTCGTTTTGCCGATGATTACGGCATCGGCAGCGCGAAGCTTTTTGACAACCGTCGCGTCATACGGTGGGCGAAAGTTTTGCAGCATCTTTGACGAGCATGTTGTCGGCATGTCGTGAGTACAAAGGACATCCTTAACCGCGACGGGCACGCCGGCGAGCGATCCTAATGGCTCGCCAGCCGCGCGGCGGCGATCGATGTCTTCGGCTGTTGCCAATGCGGTGTCATAGGCAACATGGGTGAAGGCATGAATAGACGATTGCGACAGCCGAATAGACTGCAGCGATGCTTCTGTGATTTGTACAGCGCTCAAATCACCGCTGGCTTGCAAGCGGATGAGTTCGCGGGCTGAATCGAGGGGGATCGTTTGGTCCACAGGTCAATACAAGGGTTAGGATCGAGCAGGCCGATGCCGACAACGGTACCGGACAGACATTGCATGGGCGAGAACGCCAAGGATACTACGGTTTGGCTGGTATCCAAAGCCTAGCAGTGCACCCGGCGGGCCCAGAAAGCAGCGAAACTCCGCCGCCGTGTAGGGTCGCAATTCGCTCCACGCGGCACAAACCGACACCCAAACCGCGCCCAGCTTCGCGTCCGCTGTAGTACGGGTCAAACGCGTGACGCCTCGCTTCGTCGCTCAACCCAGGTCCGCTATCTCGCACCAAAATCACGGCGATTTTTTTGCCACACTCCGTTCGGGACGAACATTCCAGCTCCACTCGACCGTCGCAACCGATCGCTTCGATTGAATTTCTTACTAATGCCCGAATCGCCTCGGCCAGCATCGCTCGGTCAGCCAGCAAAGTGATAGCTGGTTTTTGGGCTGAATCCACAACGCGGATCTCGATTCCGCGTCCAGCAATCGAAGACTGGGCTTGATCTGCGACTTTGCCGAGCAACAACGTCAGATTCACGTCGCCTAAGCTGGGTGAAGGCGGATGCGCGTAAAACATCAAATCAGCAACCATTTCATGCGCTCGCATGGTCTGGTCCATGATTTTCTGCAAAATAACTTTTTTGGTCGGATCGTTTTCGTCGTTTCTCAATCCTTGAGCCCGCGCGTTGATATTCGACAGCGGATTGTTGATTTCGTGGCTAAGACCGTAAGCAAGCTGTTTCAGCGATGCCTTCTTGGCATTGCGAATCTCGGCCCCGAAGGCTGTTCCGAGCGTCTGAGACCGACGCAATTTGCGAGCGAGTAACGCGAGATCTAGCTTGACGGGGGCAAAATGGTTGGCGTCGTTCCGCGGGACAATCGGTGGTTCGATTCCGTCAATCAGCGTTGGCCAGCGTTGGCAAAACGCCAGAGGCACCGGTGGCCCAACGACTGTCAGCCATTGATCGGCCCCTGCCAGCCAAGCAGATGGCGGCATTGTAATAAAAGCTGCTTGCAATTTTTCCCACTGAGAAACGAATCGATCGCGATCCGCCGGCAAACCCAAGTAAGCGTCCCCCGAAGCGAACAACGCTGGCAAACGGCCCAGTAGTTCGCTGGCCAACATTCCAAGCGATAAAAGCGATTGATTTCCTGAGCCGTAGGCGCTAGCCTCGGGCCTTACCACGCTGTTTGATGCACCACCGAATTTCAGCCCAGCCTGGCACGACGTCAGTGCTGCAAAGATCGCCAGCGGTGGATCGCACCGCATTAGAATTGTTAGCTCCGCAACTCGTTCAACACTTGAAACATCATGTTCCACAAGCACCGCCGCTATCATATCAGCGGCGGGTCGGGACAAGGGCAACCACCAACGATTGCCAGCGAAGCGAATGGCAGGCAACCAACTCATCGGTGATTACTCATCGGTGATTATCCAACGGTGCTGCTGCGCTCAATATCAAGCAAATCGCAAGCTCGATCAAGCAAATCATCCACGGAGAACGGCTTTTGCATAAAGTCGTTAGCGCCTGCAAGCCGCAGAGCATCGACTTTGTCTTGCTCAACCATGCCGGAAATGCAGATGATCTTGACCATGTCGAGCGTTGAATCGCTGCGAACCCGCTGGCAAACTTCCTTGCCGTTGATATCGGGCAGCATCACATCAAGGATCACGAGATCCGGTCGAAATTCCTTTACACCCATGCCAGCTGCGAAGCCATTATTGACCGTGCGAATTTCGAATCGACCATCGCGTTGAAACCCTTCGCTGATCAATTCGACCAAATCGGGGTCGTCGTCAACGATAAGTAGCTTTTTCTTACCGCTTTCGAGGGCATCGGTCGGTATACCGTTGTCCTTCATGAAGCTGTACAATTGGTCTCGCGGGATTCGGCGGAACCGGCTTCCCGGTACGCGAAAACCCTTAAGGCTGCCGTTGTCGAAGCAACGGATGATTGTTTGCTGACTGACTTTGCAGATTTTTGCTGCTTCACCTGTGGTGAAAACCGTTTTCGTGCTCATGACAGAAGTCGTCCTCCCTGCATGACGAGCCCGCTTGCGTATAACAATTCGACGCGTGTGTCTTGAGCGACGGCTACCGCGGCTCAAAACGTGTGATCAGATATCTGTCCGACAACCGGTCTATAGTAAACCTCCCGGATTGCCGCACTATCATTTCCCAACGCAAGACATAGTTCACGCTTCAAACTGCGCGAAGAACGCAAGCGACAGGGAATGCCGCGGTCCACTAGACCGCCAATCTTGCCACGTCATCAGAATATACCCATCTTGCGATCTAGGTCAACGTCGATTTGACCAAGAGTGGAACGATTGTCCTCAATCGTTTCGCCAATGAACGTCAACCTTGCAAAAATCTTTCCGCCCAAATTTTTTTAGTGCTCCTTTCTCATCGCGAATTTTGCAAACCAATTCTGCCTTGTTGCAAAACGATTCGAGGTAGACGACCTTCAAATTGCTTCGGCCCCAAGCTAGCTTGCAGACTGTCGTTTTATTGTGGTGGATGTCAATTAGCTCTTGAGGGCTGTCGTTGGCCGCGCTATATTACCGCGATCACAAGCGGCGTGGTTGT
>JAYVSE010000249.1:0-22255 GCA_043775635.1 Planctomycetaceae bacterium
TAATGCAAACACTGCGATGTTGACGGTCAACCAAGATCTAAAGCTTCGGCTAGAGAAGGATCGCGACAAGATTCAAGTAGAACGCGCAGCGATTAAGGCGTATGCGGCCGATGTAACCACAGAAGTTACAAACACTCGGCAACGTCTGGTCAGCATCTACCGAGACAACATCGACCTAGTTGCTCAACTCAAGCAACTGCATTCAGGCATCCAAGCCAAACTCCCTTAAGGACCGTTCGATCAATAACTGTCAGGTTTTTGAAGTGGGATAGGCTCCAGCCTGTCATTTTCAATGCGACAGGCTGGCGGCCGTGGCAAGCTTCGCCTTCGGTCGCAGGTGATAAGCCATGCGCACCGCGCGATGATGGTTTTGTGTTTTGTATTTGTGGCCAATATCGCAGGAGATCAATTATCTCTATTGTATTAGCAGAGAATGAGATGGACGAATCGGTTATCCGATCGCCAATTCCGATGAGTGAACAAAGATTGATTCGAGGCGAACAACACTTGTTATGTGTGGGAGAGCCGACGTAGAGAGTTGGTTACTGGGTCAGTCCGTCATTCAATGGATCAAGTGCAAACTTAAACGTCGTTTTGGAGTCAAGTGTGCCATTAATCACTGTTGAAAATGTATCGCGACGATACGTCGATGGAAATGTGTTGGCGATAACCGATCTGTCACTCACCATTGAACGCAGTGAATACATTGCAATCGTTGGACCGAGCGGCAGTGGTAAATCCACCTTGTTGAATCTCCTTGGTGCATTGGATCAGCCAACTTCGGGTCGTGTCTTGTTCAAGGGAGCCGACATTTCAACCGGCAATACCTTAGATGAATTGCGGTCTCGTTACATTGGATATGTATTTCAGTCGTTTTACTTGTTGCCCACGTTGACCGCGATTGAAAATGTGCAAATGCCGATGTTCGGGACATCGCGAACGGCGAAGGAAAGAATGCTGCGCGCAGCCGCCCTGCTTGAAACCGTTGGCTTGTCTCACCGCGCCAATCACCTGCCTTCACAACTGTCCGGCGGTGAACGCCAACGCATAGCAATCGCTCGGGCCCTCGCCAATGAACCAGAAGTCTTGTTGGCCGATGAACCGACGGGAAACCTTGATAGCGAGACAGGCGAAGGAATTTTGCAGTTGTTTGAATCGTTGCACCGAGACCACCAGATGACACTGGTTGTGATTACTCACAGCCATGACGTTGCCGCTCGGGCTGACCGCGTGGTCGAAATCAGAGACGGTCGAATCTGGCGTGACGAATCCGTAGCAAAAATATCAATGAACGGGTAGTCCTGCGACCTGCTCGTTTAACTTAGCCAAGTACGGCAAATTTTTCAGAATGGCGTCCGTTTGCGGACCGAAATCCAGCAGGCAGGCCGCTTCATTCACGCCAATGTTCGCAAGTTGACGGCAGGTTTCGGTACACGACTCCACAGTCCCCATCAACGATCGCCCCCCGACAAATTTGTTGAATAGCCAATGCAACAAATCGTCTAACTCATTGCGGGGTAAGGCCTCGATATCCATCGACTGCCCTTGGCTGAACGCGAGGTGTTTCAATAGCCCAAGGTTTGACCTGAGGTATTCGCAATACGCGTCGCCAGCCTGCTGACGAACATTTGGGATCGAATCAGCGACAAAAGCGTGTAGCGTTACCGCAACCCTGCTTCCAGCGTCGCTGAGCCCGGCCTCGCGTCGCGCTGAACGATAAAGTTTGACATTCTGCTCGAGTTCGGAAATGTCTTGATTGAACAAATGCGTCAATACTCCATATCCCAACTCACCCGCGCGGCGGAACGTCGACGGATTACCTGCGGCAGTCAACCAAATCGGGAGTTCAGTTTGTGCTGGCGTAGGATATGTTCGGACGCGAATTCGTTCCCCAGCACCATTGATCCTGTCAATCGAATCGCCACGCCACAATCGATCGACGTCTGCGATCCCGTCGAACATCGCTTGATTGCGGTTGAGATACGCTTCTGGCATCAGTGCGAAATCATCGGGATGCCAGCCGGATGCAAATGCAATCTCGACACGTCCGTTGGATAGGTTGTCAACAATGGCCCACTCCTCGGCAACGCGTACCGGATCGTTTAGCGGCATCACAACGCTGCCCGCACGGAGTCGAATTCGTTTCGTTTCTCTTGCCAAGGCAGCATGGATGACCGCTGGGTTCGGAAACAAGCAACCGAACTTCGTAAAATGTCGTTCGGGAAGCCAAATCCCAGCAAAGCCATGCTGGTCCGCATAGCGCGCCGACTCGAACAATAGACGATACTTGTCGCCCAGAGCATCACTCTCCGAATCACCGAAAAACATCAGCGAGAGCTGAAACTGTTGATCGATCGGGCCAGCGCTGTCAATCGTTGCCGCGCCGAGCTGGATAGCCTCCAAGCAATGTTGCTTGGTTCCGACGACGGATGTCGCGATCCAGCCAGTTGGAATCAATCGACCCACGGGCCAGCATGACAACCGACCGGTGCCATTCTTAACGACAATAAAACGCTCTGTCTTGATGAGTCGCTCAGGCATTTAATGTTGGTACTCCACGCATGCAACCTCAATGCCTGCTCCAGCCGCAACCAGCAACCACCTTGATCCCGCTGGGATCGGGTCGCTCGCAGTTAAACGCTTCCATAGGACGGCAATCGCCGACGTGAAGGCGTCACCTTGTTCCAGGTCGGACGTAACCAAGCGTTCGCGCGAGACTTCAAGTGCGGAGGCAAGCTGACATCGCTGGATCGATGCAGGACACGAAACCAGAATGCGGTCGTAGCGTATAAGCTCGAATTGATGGGTCTCAAGAAATCGTGAAACCGTATCGCTGACACAGCAAATGAATCTATTCTCTAAATCCGCCGCTCGATGGATGACAAGTGACGTCCGACCATTTGCAACCGTCGCAGATACCCGCAAGGCGTCCGAAAAATCCGGATAGGACCTAAAGTAGAAATCACCAAAACCCACTCCGCTGTTGCTTTCAACTCGTTCAAGTGCGATAGCTGAACCGATCTCAGCGACTCCACGAAGCGGATCAGGTGTTCGATTGTTCTCCACTTCAGACGCTGTCACGATGCCTCGGCGAATCTTTCCACTTTGAATCATCGTTGCGATGATGCTACAGGCTCGTAGTGGTCCGCATTCCGAATCAGTAATATCAAACGCCAAAGTACGCTTTTTTGGATCAGTCGGGCGATCATCGTTGATCTTCAATTTACCAGCAACAATCGCGGCTACTGCCGGTTCGCTCAAGAATTCATCGCGATAAACTCCGGCGTGAAGGAGCATTTCAACATCGCTTGGATTCCAGTCTGCGACTCTTAAGCACACATCGGTGGCCGATGCAGCCGACTCGACAACTTGCATATCTGAGAACCGAGGTTGGCTTGAAGATTTTCTGGTTACGGATGAGTCCACGACGGCTGCAACGATTCGTACTCCATGTTTTTTTCTGGTTTCGATGTGAATATCGCGTGAAATTGAGATTGCCCCTGCAGAACCGTTGATGCGATCGGGCAGATGATCAAAGCGATACAACGCAGTGCCAATCGTTTGGCCAGAACCGCTGATCGCAAACACTGCTTTATCGCCGGACTGAATGCGACCTCGCCGAATCATATCCATCACCGCGATCCAGTGGGTTGTGCTGGCGGTATTGCCCCGGTGCAGCAAATTGTTTACTGCCGATTCTCGATCACAGACTTGCATGCCAAAATGCCGATTCAATTCCTCAATCGCGCCATTTAGCGTTGTCGTAGAGGTTTGGTGCATGATGACATGTCCCACATTAGCAGGTGACCATTCGTGCTCCTTTAACACTCGATGCGCATGATTCACCGAATGGTCCAGCGTGACCGCAGACGCTTTAAGCGCATCCGTCAACATAATTGCTCCGCCGTGACTCTTGTCGGTCACCTTAGCGATACAAAGCTCGTGATGGCGACCAGCCGTATAAAGATCAAGAGTCTCAAACCCAAAGCCTTCATCGTTCAGTTCGACGATGACTGCCGCACCGGCATCGCCCAATGTTAAACATGCCAAGCGCGGATCGAGAAAACCATCGATTTCAAGCTGAGCCGTCTTTGTCAAATGAGTGATGTATTCGCCGCTGACAATCATAGCGCGGCGTGTTTCACCAGATAGCAAACGCGCCTCGGCAATCGAGAGTGCTGTAAAAAAACCTGCACAAGCATTGCAAACATCGAAAGCAATTGCGTTGCTCGCTCCGATTTGCGATTTTAGCTTGGAGGCGGTTGTCGGTTCAAAAGAGACGCCAAAGTTGGGTTCGTCATATCGCGATATATTGCAGGCTATGAGCAGATCGATATCGGTGGGTGCAAATCGCGAATGGTGAAGGCATTCCAGCGCGGCGTGGCGAGCGAGGTCAATTGAAAATTCTTTGATTCCGGCGACATGGCGCGTCGCAATGCCAGTCATCTTCTGTAATGGAAAATCGAGCCGATTGCGGCAACCCTCTATCACCTCGGTTGTCGACAGTGTTGTGGGCGGTAGATAAGTCCCGATGCTTTCGACCACCATTCTCAGCTCTTTGACCGCCGCGGCTGGTTGTATGTTGCACACCGTCGAAACCATTTGCTGGTTTTGATGGCCGTTCACCGCAACGAGACCCACATCGCTATGGCGACCTTGCCCACAAATATGCATGTCCACGACAAGCGATGGAAGTTCATCGGATTTCAGGGCGGGTTCAATTTGGGCGGCTAATTCAGCGATCGTTTGGAACTGAAACATCTGCTCCGCAGAGATTGCAATTCCACGCCTTGTCGCCAAATCCGCAACCAACAATGCCTGCATGGATGCACCACCCATTTCAAAGAAATTGTCGTGAATGCCGACATCATTTGACCGGAGCACCTCTTGCCAGATTTCAGCCAGCGCACTTTCAGTCTTGTTACGCGGTGAGGTGCGTGCTCCGCCTGTTGACATCTCACCAACCGTTGGCAATGGCAGTAGCCTTGTGTCCACTTTTCCATTCAGCGTTAAAGGCAAATGCTCAATGGCAATCAAATGCTTGGGAATCATGTAGCACGGCAGACGAGTTGCCAGGTAACTTCGTAGGTCGGCTGCCGTTGGAGGCGCTGTCAGTTGGTCGCTTGTTCGCTCGTTAACGAAGTAGGCGAGGAGCGACGGTCCGGATTCAGTCCCGGAAACAAACGCGAATGCATTCTCAATTCCGGGCATTTGTCGGATCACTGCGGCGATTTCACCAGGCTCAATTCGATGGCCATCAAGTTTGACCTGATCATCAATGCGACCAATGTATTCAAGTGCACCGTGATGATTCCATTTCGCCCGATCTCCGGTGCGGTACATGGTTCCGTCGAAGCGATCATTAAACGGATTAGGAACAAATGCTTCCGACGTAAGGTCTGGTTTGTTCTTGTATTCGGTCGCCAAACAAGGCCCTGAAACGCAGAGTTCTCCAGGAACGCCAATCGGCAGTGGCATCAAGCTTTGGTCGACAATATAGGTCCGGACATTGGCGATCGGTCGGCCCACGGGCGGATCGGTTTCGGAGGGTAGGCATCGTTGGATGGTTGCCCAAACGGTCGACTCCGTTGGGCCGTAGGCGTTAAACATGCGGCGTGCCAAAGCCCACTTCTGGACCAATGCGCCAGAGCAAGCTTCGCCTGCGGAAATGACAGTGTGCAATTCCGGCAAATCGCTAGCGGGGAGGGCGGCCAGAACCGAGGGTGGCAAGGTAGCGATCGTAATCCCTAGACGTCGAATCTGGGCAGCAATTTCAGAAATCGTTGAACGAATCACACTGGAATCAAAGACGCATAATGCAGCGCCGGCGTGGAATGCCATGACGATTTCAAATACAGATGCATCAAAATTCAACGACGCAAATTGGAGACATCTGTCATCAGCGATAACGTTGAAGCACTGCCGCTGAGCAACCGCAAGATTGGCGATTCCTCGATGCGGAACGACGACACCTTTCGGTGTTCCTGTTGAACCGGAGGTATAGATGATGTAAGCCGGCCAATCGGGATTGAACTCCTGCTGGCACAGGTTACTAATGGGTAGCGTTGACCGACCATCGCAATCTGTAATATCGATCGTGTTATACTTTTCAGTCAGCGACCGATGCGTTTCGTCATGTCCTGCAATCAGCAATACGCGTGGTGATGCATCGTCACAGATCGCTTGCAATCGCAAACTGGGATGATCGATGTCCAACGGAACGTATGCAGCGCCAACTTTCCAACTTGCCAAGATGGCAACGATGGAATCCGATCCTCGCTCCAGCAAGAGGCCAACCGTATCTCCTGGGCCGACGGAGCGCAGTTGAAGTGCGTGAGCGAGTCGTCTTGCTCGGCAGTCGACTTCGGCGTAGGTCAACGATTCCTCAGCCGTCACGATGGCAATGGCATCGGGAGTTCGCTCTACCCAATGTTGGAACATTCCATGGCCAGCCAGGCGAGAATCAAATTCAACGTCCGTCGAGTTCCATTTGTCGATCAAAGCGGCTTGGTTTGGCGGCAATATCGACAGGGAACGAAGAACAACATCGGGTTCACGAACAATGGCATCAATAAATGTCGTAAAACTTTCTGCGAGCGACTCGATCAATTCGCGGCTAAATAGATCCGTGTTGTACCGAAATGTCAGCTTAAGGTCTGATTCGAGTTCAAACACAATGAGCGTTAAGTCGAAAGGTGCTCCTCGTTGTTCCATCAAGATCGGCCTCAATCGTAGTCGATCTCCTGATTTTCCAGATGAAAAATGGGCTCCTTGAAGGTGTCGGGGCTTATCCCAGACAAACATTGTTTGCACCAAAGGTGATCGCGAAGGATCACGCACGGGTCGCAATCGCTCGACGAGTTTCGCAAACGGAAACGCTTGATTGTCCAGTGCATCTAAAACTTCTCGCTGAGTATCACGCAGCAAATCACGAAAGCTTGGCGACCCGTCGAATCGTGAACGCAGCACGAGATGGTTTAAAAAATAGCCGACAACGCCTTCCCAATCCGCATGACCGCGTGTCGCCGATACCGTCCCCACCAAAAGGTCGTCTTGGCAACAGACGCGAGCCAAAAAAGCTTGATACGCGGACAGTACAATCGTAAACAACGTCGTTCGTTCCGCATGGGCGAGTTCACGCAGCGCGTTGACCGCCTCTGATTCCATCGTCCACTCTATTGACTGGCCGTTGTAGGTCTGTTCTGGTCGGCGTGAATACGTCGTTGGCAGCGCCAAGGTATGCGGAGCACCTTCCAATTTGCTGCGCCAGAACGCCCACAAGCGAGCACCCTCCTCCGACCGATCAAGTTCCTGTTCTGACTCGACATATGCGTCATAGGTTGTCGTCAACGGTCCCAGATCGATCGACCCACCTCCATCAATCAATGCATAAAGCTCGACCAACTCTTGAATCATCACATCCATTGACCACAAATCAGCGGCGATGTGATGCATGGCGATCGAAATCACATCGCCCGACTTGCATCTGAACACCGAAAATCGAATGATCGGCCCGTGTTCCAAATCAAACGGCAAATCGGCAAGCTGTTTTATCCACTCAAGGACTTGGCTCTCTTTCCAATCCAAACAATGCATTTCGCTGATAACGACATCTGACGAATCCGTCAGCACGCGGACTACCTGCTCAGCCTGCATTCGATAGCGAGTGCGCAGTGCCGGATGGCGTTTAAGCAGAATCTGACAGGTCTTCTTCAAAGAATGGATATCAATCGAGCCCGAAGTCCTGGCTGCAAAAGCAAAGTTGTAGGCAGGACCATGCGGTGCTCGCTGATGGATCATCCAAAGCGCTAGCTGTCCCGAAGACAACGGCCCCAATACCTGCTCGGTCACAGCATCCAACGGTTGCGTGCTTAAATCGAATTTACCGGTTGATGGTAAAGCAAGGGGCTGAATCGCTCGATGGTCGCTTGTGGGTTGTCGCTCGGAAGGCCGAATCGATTCTGGATCAGGTGTACGGGTCGCTAGTTCAATGATTTGGCGGACCGTTTTTCCTTGCAGAAACACAACCATGGGAACGGACAGTCCCAAGTCTTGTTTTAAGCTATTCTTCAACTGAATCGCCATCAAGGAATCGATTCCAAGAAGATTTACAGGTTGGTCCAAGTCCAAGTCATCCGGTCGATGGCCAAGGATGGCGGCAACCGTTTGTCGAAAATAACCTTCAACGGCTGAGGCTTTACTGTGCAGCGAATGGTCATGAAACATTTCAATCCATTTTGCTGCGTTGGAAACGGAAGCACGACCCAATACTTCGACCGGTTTCTTAACGCTGGAATTTCTTAGTTGACACGAATGCGTTGTCGAGGCGTTGCTCTCGGCAATCCCAGCAACAAACACGGCCTGCCTTCGCTGAGCAGCTTCCTCACCAACCGGGAATTTCAATGCCACTGGTTCGGCGTAGTCACAGGACTGTAGCAACGCCGTCCACTGCTGTTCATCGATCAAAGGATACTGCGGGCGCAAGTCCGTATCTTCAAAACGCCACCAGCCCGCAGTCACGCCGAATACCAAATCCAAAAATCGTTCTGGACGCACGCCTTCAAGCGCTACCAAGGAACCTCCGGGTCGCAATAACTCATGAACGTTTTGCAACGCTATTCGAAGTTCCTTCGTCGCGTGCAATACGTTGGCCGCGATCACCACATCATACGAACCCGGCTCAAAACCTTGCGTCGATACAGGCGACTCAATATCAAGAACCTGAAAATCAATACGATGATTCGTGTCAAATCGGCTTCTTGCATTGGATACAAACAGCGGCGATGCATCGGTGAACGTATACGATTCGATCATGTGCCTGATTTCCGGCAACACGAACGATGTCGTTCCTCCGGTTCCTGCACCGATCTCTAACACCCGGCAGCGGCTCGACGGCTGGTCTGCGCTGATTTTACGCTGTTGGACGATTGATCGGACCGCATTGGCAACCAATCGGTTGGAACATTTCGCAATCGGCGAATCTCGGTATAGTCTTTCCAAATCGGATACGTCGCCATCAGGGAAAAGCAGCGTCAGCGGCTCGACATTTCCTCGCAGGATTTCCGCCAACGAGCTACCACACCGCGACACGAGTCGCAGTTCATCGCCAGCCATTGAAAATTCTGCTTTGATTGAGGCAACTGATTGCAGCAGTGAACTGGACTGCAATGCAAAATCCATCGCAACCAACCATGTCTCCGATGCAATGGCAGAACTGCCCAAACGTCTGACCGGTTCACGATGGAGGACACCATCCTCCTCAAGGATCGAGCAGATTCGCAACAACAATCGTCGCTGAGCAGGTGCGACGATGCCCTGCGCGACCATTTTGTCGGGAATGATTCGATCGCCGATCCGTGGTTCTTTTGCCAATTCATACAAAGCAAGCTGCATGAATCCTGATATCAATAGGTCAATACGCTTCATCGCTTCTGAATAGCGACTGAGTTCATTTTGCACTTCAATCGCAGCGACTTGATTTTTGCTTGTTGCAACCGAGGATCGATCTTCGACCATCCGCTGCACAACCTTGCCAACAGGTTCTTTCGGCTGCGGCACACGGCTATCAAACATCCAGTAACGTTTGCGTTCAAACGGATATCCTGGCAGGCTGACGCGGGCACCGTTGGCATTATGCGGATCGACGTGCCGCCAATCGATGTCTACACCTTTGGTAAATAGGTCGGCCAGCATCTCCATCATGGATTGCCAATCATCGTGGCCGCGAACCAGCGTTGGACGGTAGTTCAATGGGATGTTATGATTCAGTTGACCAAGCATGCAAAGGCTTGGATGAGGACCGATTTCGATCGCAACGTCACAGTTCTGTGACCCGATCGACTCTAGTGCCGTAACAAATTGCACTGGCTCGCGACTGTGTCGCATCCAGTACTCCGCCGTTTGCAGCGACTCGGTGGCGACCTTGCCGGTCAGGGTCGACACGTAGGTTTGACAAGGCTGGCGCAGCGCAAATCGAGAAACGGTTTCACGAATCTTTGGCAATGCGGGGTCAATCAGACGAGAGTGAAAGGCATGATTGATGCGCAGCGATCGTGTCGCGGTCCCGGTGGCGTTAAATGCCTGTTCCAATGCATGGATGCTGCCCGTCGGCCCGGAAACGACGACATGTTCGGGCCCATCGATGGCGGCTATCGACAGGTCTCCGTTCATGGATCGTAGTTGTCGTTGAACGGACTCGACGGACGCAAATACAACCGTCATCGCGCCATTGGTTGCCAGTTCAGCGATCCCTTTCGCACGACTTGCGGTCAATCGAAGAGCGTCTTTCCAATCCATGACATCCGCGACTGCGGCAGCGGCATATTCGCCCATGCTGTGCCCCATCACAACATTCGAATGAATTCCCCAGCTCATCAATGTCTTTGCCAAAGCAAACTGCAACACGAACAACGAGGTTTGCGATCCGGGTCCTTGAAGCAGTTTGGCAACGGCACCGTTGGTCGAAGGATCGGATACTATCAAGTCACGAATGCGATAACCGAACTCATCTTGCAACAGCACATCACACTGATCGACCAAATTACGAAAGACCGGAGAGCGGCTATATAGTCCTCGTCCCATGCCGATATGCTGGCCCCCTTGGCCAGAAAACATAAAGCAGATGGAGGGCTTTCGATCAGAAGGTGCCACTCCCGTACGAATCGTTTGTGTGTTTTGAATCGCTGCAACTGGATCCGTTACCAATTGTTTTAGTTGATTGCGCAAGGTGGTCATCGATTCGGCGACGATTGCGACACGATGACGATGAGAGGTTTTCTGTCGCTGAGTCGCGGCCGCCAACGCCATTAGGTCGCTGTTGGGCAAACTATCGATGAGTTGCAAATGTTCAAGCGCAATCAATTTCAATGCATCGCTACTGGACGCCGACAAGGCAATTAGCCCCGGTCCAGCGTTTTGTAAACCTGACAAACGGCATTCGTTGGATTCTTTCTTGACAGGCAGACTTTCAGAAATGATTAAGTGTGCATTGGTCCCACCGAAACCAAATGAACTGACCGCAGCGATTCGCCGTTCGGCTGCGTTCCACGACAAAGGTCGTGTGGGGATCGTGATCCGCGATTGCCGCAGATCAAAGTGAGGGTTAAGTGACTTCAGATTTGGCTGTGGAACCGTCTTGCGATGCTGCAATTCGAGAATAACCTTCAGCAAACTTGTTAGTCCAGCAGCCGCTTCCAGATGGCCAACATTCGCCTTCACTGCGCCTAAGTGACAAACTGGATTGCGGCTTGACTTTAGACCATAGACTTCATTTAAGCTGTGGACTTCGATCGGGTCACCCAGGACCGTTCCTGTTCCGTGGGCTTCGAGCAATGAGATGTCATCGGATCTCATGGATGCATCAGCGAGAGCTGCGCGATAAAGGCGAGCTTGCGAAATTCCGTTGGGGGCAGTGATTCCGTTGGTCAGGCCGTCTTGATTGATTGCAGTACCGCGAATCACAGCTCGCACCCGGTCGCCATCGCGGAGCGCGTCTTCAAGCGGTTTCAGTAAGATGGCAACGCAGCCTTCGCCGCGCACGTAACCGTTGGCGGCTGCATCAAAGGTTTTACAAAGTCCATCCGGTGAAAGCATCTCTGCACCTGACAGAGCTTCGCTGACCTCAGGGCTGAAAATTAAATTCACGCCCGCTACCAGGGCACTATCGCAGTCTCCCGTCTGGATCGCGCGGACCGCTTGGTGGACCGCCACCAGCGAAGAAGAACAAGCGGTATCAATGGCCAGACTTGGGCCATGCAGGTCGAAATGATAAGACAGTCGGTGAGCGGCCATGCTGGCTGCGTTGCCTGTCAACGTATACGCCGACAATTCGCCTTGCTCAAGGAGAAACAGACGCTCGTAGTCGCGATTGGAAAGCCCAACGAATGCACCGGTTTTGGTACCTGCAAGGCGTCTTGGGTCAAGGCCCGCGTCCTCAATCGCTCGCCAACATGTTTCCAGCACGATGCGATGCTGTGGGTCGATGCATCGTGCCTCGCGCGGCGAGATGTTGAACAGCCCTGCATCAAAAAGGGCAGGATCGGAAATCCAGCCTGCGCGTGTGGTCTTCGCAGTTTGGCTGACGCAATCCCGTCGTTCGATCGGTGGTTCCGTGATGGCGGTTCGACCTGACTGAAGCAATTCCCAAAATGCCTCGATCCCTTCGCTTCCAGGCAGCCGACAGGCAACACCGACAATCGCAATCTGCTGCTTGCGATCGGAGTCGTGCTTAGCTCGTCCGCTTGCAGCGTCGACAACGACCATCGAGTTTTGCTCCGCCGGAGCGATTCTTTCAGCGACGGCAGCGATCGTCGGAGCATCGTAGAACAGGGTTGCAGGAAGTTCGAAACCGACATGCAGTTCAAGTTCCGCAACGATTTGAACCGCGCTAACCGAATCTAAACCGTATTGAACAAACGGGCGAGTGGAATCGATGGTTGATTGATCAACGTTCAATTGTTTCGCGATCCGTCTTACAAGCCAATGAGAAACGTCGGCGAACGTATTTTTCAGTTGAGCCTTCGGTGCCGCCACGATTGACGTCATGCGGAAATGGGTACCAGGCAATTCATCCAAGAGCCCCTGTTCAAACCGGTGCTTTGTCTCCAATCGCTTGACTTTTCCACTGGAGGTCTTTGGCAAGGTTCGCTTTGCAATGAACACAATTTGATGCAGCTCAAGCTCGAACGTTTCGACAATCACCTGCCGAATGCGAGCGACCACTTCGGTAAGGTCAGCTTCACCGCCACGATCAACTTCTTGGACAATGACCAACCCAATCTCAGCTCCCAGTTCCGTTTCGAATGCTGCACAAGCGTTCGGAACCAGCATCGAACCGCATGCGGCAACCACGGCCTCGATTTCTGATGGTTGAAAATTGCGACCGCGAATGACAATCAATTCTTTCAGGCGACCGGTGATGTACAACTCATCTTCGTCAAAAAACCCCAGGTCACCGGTCCGCAAAAACGATTGGGACTCGCCGCTTAGCGGCTGATTGAAAGCCAAGCAATTGCCATCCAATTGGCCCCAATAGCCACGGCTGATATTGTCACCCGCAACCCAAATTTCACCGATCGTTCTTGGGGGCAATGGGGTCAGTGCTTGAGGATCAATGACGCGAACCGTTTGGCCGTCGGCAATTCTGCCGCAACTAACAATGGCCGAACGGGAATTTGAGTTGATGACATTACTCAAATTGCAAATGACCTTTGGCCCGACGTTCGCGGGGCCTCCGGAAACCAGCAAGGTAGCTTCGGCAAGTCCATAGCAGGGAAAGAATGTAGTACGTTTGAAGCCGACGCTTTCAAATGCCTCCACAAACCGATCGAGAGTCTTTTTTCGGATGGGTTCAGCACCTACGAAGGCCAATTTCCAAGAACTCAGATCGATCGTAGAGCGATCCGCCGCAGAGATCCTGTCCACACATGCGTCGAAGGCAAAATTAGGTCCGCCGCTGACCCACGCGTTGTACTGCGCAATCGCACGTAACCAGCGAATCGGTTTTTGTACAAAAGCGGCTGGCGGTAATATATGTGTGCTGATTCCCGCAAAAATCGGTTGCAACAAACCACCGATCAGCCCCATGTCGTGATAAGGTGGCAGCCAGCTCACTGACCATTCGTCCTTATGTTGATTGAAACCAAAGGCGTCATAAATCATTCGTGAGTTTGTTATAAGATTCCGATGGGAAATACAAACTCCTTTGGGGTTACTGGTCGAGCCTGAAGTGTATTGCAAGACCGCTAACGAATCTGCAGTGATTTCAGGGCGTGTCCAGCATTGATTTGGGTAGGCTTCCAGATCATCGACATTGACCCACTGCAATGTCGCTAACCGGGGCGTGGCCTTAATGATCTGATCGCGGCGATCAAAGACGGTTTTGTCAACGATTGCAATGGTGGCCCCTGAGTCGATCACCACGCGATCCAACCGCTCGTCGCGATGACGTGCTCGCGGTGGGTAAGCCGTCACGACGAGCATGCCGGCATAGAGCGTGCCAAAAAATGCTTTAACGTACGAAGGGCCTGGAGGACACAGTACGATGGCACGAGGCGGAAACTCTGGACGACTCTTGCTGATTTCGCCTTGGCTACTATTCGCGGCGACAAACTTTAACGCTTCGGCAATCCTTTGCGCGGCTTGATCCAGCTCCGAATATCGCAACCATTCGTCAGCCAGATCGTCGCCTCGAAAGAAAGTAAAGCCGCAATTTGCGAACTTACCGACGGCACGCGATGCCAGCAAATCGACGAACGTTGAGGTCGGACTGTGATGTCCGAGGGAGTTGTCGTTCAAAAATGGGTTCCTCCCGGAACCAAGCTTGAGATCGTGCGGCTAATGACAGTGTAGAACAATTGTCCCAATTGTTTTTCGGAGCAATTGGGACAATTGCTCTACTCTTCTCTACGCTAAAATTAGAGTTTGGCGTCCGGAATAGTGCTTTTTCCAGGCTTTATTGGGTATTCAGCAAGATGTTAGTTGCAGTGCCACGGTAATTGGCAGTAAGCAAATTTTCAAGCAAATTCGATTCCATTGACCCGTGATCGCGGGAATGTATACGATCAGGGATCGAATTTACCCGATCAAGGAGCGGTTTATGTTAGCGACGAGCTTAAGGGTTATCTGGAACGGCCCTGGATATCAGACCAAGCAGGCGCCCGTTTGGTTTTTTGCAGCGGCGACGTGGGCAATTTTTTGCCTTTCGCCGACCACTGGGATTGGCGAGGAAACGGTGATTTCCGCTCCCGCCAACCGCCCTGATATTGATCTTTCGCAACACCCTGTGCCTCGGCTTGCCCCCGGAATCGTGATCGGCCAAGAAAAGAATGCCGGGTATTCCAACCTCGTTACTTTAGTGCTGCCCAGACTGGCAAGCGGCAGCATTGAGAGCTTGCCAGAATTTGCCAAAACCTACACAAGCATGTTCAAGTTCACCGTGCTCGCGGATGTAAGGCCCGCTATCGACGGTAAATTAGAGTATTACAAACTGGAAAAAGTGGGCGTCGGGTTCGCCATGGATATTAAAGGGCAAACCATCGTTGTCACCCAAGACACAGCGAACGACTACGGTGCAGATTTGGGGTTCATTGGCAGGAACGTTCTCGCTGGCAATGAGGATTGCCTTGATGAGATCGTTCAAGTGGCGAGAACCCGTCAATTGATCGTCTTCGATGCTAAAGCAAACATGCTTGTGGACGAAGCGCACAAACAGAGGATCATCCGACACTTTGTCTGGGCTTCGCCTGACGGTGGCAAGATTGGATTTCTTGTCTGGTTGCTCGATGAAACCAAGGCCGCTCAGTATGCGTTTGCGTCACCTGCGATGCAGTGGTTGCCTAGTGGTTATCAAGAAGATCGACAGATTCACGTTTCCGCTGGTGGATTTTTATCAAGCATTCCCACTCCGGACCGATTTGCAATGGTCAAGCTTCCTCCCGGTTTCACGGTTCCGATGAGTGAGAATTTAAAAAGTGTGGCAGGAAATAAATCGTTTACAAAGTCAGACCTTGACCGTTTGCTGGCCGGTGCCGCCGAGTCGATGGCACCGTTCAACCAGCCACATTGACGCTTTCCCAGATGGCATGAATTGATGATTTCAAAATCCGCTTCGACAAGAAGTTTCTTTCGGTTCATCATCGCGTTACTTCTTGTCACCGCGCGTATGCAGACAAGTTGGGCAGAGTCCAATCATCCGCTCGAGGTCCACTCGGTAACCATTGACGGAACGACGGTTACCCTGCCACCTCCGCTGCTGCCGGATGGACTAGACGCTGCCGGTCAAGAATCGATCCTGAAACGAATCGCGGGCCAATTTCCGTTAGATCGTTTTTTGACAGGCTCAATCAATTCGCCGTTTACGCTAAGGCGCAAGACGATTGAGAACGCGGATAAGCAGCCAATTGGTTTCGAACTCGGTTTGTGGTTTATTGCCCAAGGAACCCCGGAATCGATTCGTAGCGAGGGTGTGTTTGCCAAACTGATGGAAACGAAACGCACGGATCATACCGAAACGCGAGTCCAGCTAACGGACGCAGGACTTGCCTCGCGTAAAATCGTTGTTCCACAGGCGAATCAAGCGGATACCGATCAAGGATCGACCGCGTATTTTCATTTCTCCGCGCCGGTGATCGATCGTGTGATTGTCGAAGGAGTGCTGCGTGGAACGTTTTCGAAAACCGAGGAATCCTATCGCGCCGGTGTGACACTTGACGAAACATTTGCAGATGACGCTGAATATCCAAACCGTTGGCAACACACGGCAGGCGATCATACGGAAAAAGTTCCCTACTCGGGATTCACCGCGTATGCCAAGGCAACAAAGTTATTGGACCACAAAGATTTGGTGCTCATTGAATGCCATGCGGTCATTCATGAGCCGCAAGAGTGGTTTACCGGAACCAATGTGCTCAGCTCAAAGCTGCCGCTTGCCGTGCAAACCTCCGTTCGCCGCTTTCGTCGCTCACTTATTCCTGACGCAGCGCCGCCGTTGGAGTCATCCGCGACGCAATGATTGCGGGAGCGAGTCCGCCAAGCAAGCTGACCACCATCGCTAAGGCGATGCCATAGCCGATCACAAACGGTTGGATTTCACCATCCAATAAGCCGCTCACGGCGGGCAGCCTCACCATGACTTTGACGAGCAGTATGCCGCCTACGATCCCAGTCGCGCCACCGATGACTCCCAAGATCATCGATTCCACCAGAATCATCTTGACCACCATTCCACGTCGCCAACCAATGGCTCGCAAGATACCGATTTCTCGTGTTCGCTCTTGGACGGTCATGATCATCGTATTCATGACCCCAACACCACCGATGACGAGGGCGATCGCCGACGTTAGCCATGCCATCGCGCTGGCCATTTGAATTTCCGTCAAACTATTGATTTGGTCGCGAGCCGACCGAGCGACCACACCTTTTTCCAAGGCCTCGATCGCGATACGAATTCGATCCAGCTCTGTTGCATTTTTTCCATCTGCGGTCGTCACGCTGATCCCTAAGACCTGATTCTCACGACCTACAAGCGGTTGCAGTTCTTTCATTGGAACGACCAGCGAACCGCTTTCGATGACATTGAAACTATCGAAAATTCCGACGACTTCAAAAAATTCACGATCATAGACTTCGACTTGATCGCCGATTTTTTTGTTGAGATTATCCGCAAGTATCTTTCCGAGCATCATCTTGCGATGATCCTCACGCTTCAGATACCTGCCTTCCAGCAACTTCAGATGATCAAACACCTTCGACTCGGGGATGAATCCATTGACGACGACCATATATAAGTCATCATCCGGAAAGCTAATCACATCGTTCACCGATGGGATCACGCTCACGACGCCAGGAATGGTTAAGATGCGGTCACACATCGTTTCGGGGATCCCGCTTTCCAACTGTTTTCCCACACGCCCTTTAAGCACAATCAAATCGACGCCTGTTGCACTGTACAGTTTAAAGAATGATGCTTTAAAGCCGCTGGAGATTCCGACTAACGATACGACGGCGCCAACACCGAGCGCAATGGCAATGATGGTCAACATCGAACGCAATGGCCGACGTCGCAAATTTTTGACAAGAAACGTTGTAAACCACATGACTTTCGGCTGACAATAAATTAGGTTGCGATCGAATTTTAATCGATGCTGAGTTATGGTTAGACGCGTGTGCTGACTGAGTTTCCCTGTTTCTTTGCTTCTAAATTAGTTCTCGCATGATTGCCCCAGTTACGAACCCTGTTCTACGACCCGTTATCGTGGTGACGGGTTGCTCCAGTGGAAATGGCCTGTCGATTGTATCACACCTCGCCAGCGCAGGGTTCCAGGTGGTCGCAGGTCTCCGTCGGATGGAAGATGCAAAACGTTTGCAATTAATCTCAGATTTGATTTTTCCGGTAAGCTTAGACGTGACCGACCAGGAATCCATTGAGAGTGCGGCGGCGATCGTTAGCGAAAGATTTCCATCGGGGATCGAGGGCTTGGTCAACAACGCAGGGATTGCCGTCGGCGGACCGATCGAATCGTTGTCGCGAAGTGACTTGCAGCACCAGTTCGATGTGAATGTATTTGGTTTAGTCTCTGTGACAAATGTATTTTTGCCGCTGTTGCGAAAGAAACTCGGCAGAATCATTAACATCAGTTCGGCTGCTAGTTTGCTTGCGCTGCCGATGGTCGGAGCCTACGCCTCGTCAAAATTCGCGGTCGAAGGATTGTCAGACTCGATGCGACGCGAATTGCTCCCCAGTGGCATTAAGGTTGTCGTGATCTGCCCCGGACAAACGGCAACTCATATCTTTGAAAAAGCCGAGCGAGCCTCAGAGGCTCGATTGAAGCGAATGTCGCAAACCGTTGGCTACGACTATACCCCGGCTTTGGAAAGATTTCGTTGTCTGATGCACGCATCTGCGATCCACCGACGTCCGCCCACCCAAGTCGCGACCGCTGTCTTGAAGTCACTCTCGGCTCGAAGCCCTCGGCGGCGTTACTATGTTGGCTGGGATGCGATCGCACTTTTGATGGTGCACCGTTTTGTTCCAACCGCTTTCGTCGATTGGTTAATCGCCCGTAAATTGCGACCGGATGACTCATCGTCGATGGCCGATCCCGGATGGCCAATCGGTCGTTGATGAAACTTTTCGAGCTGTGCTTGAGCGTTTAACTCATACGGGTGTAAAATGCGTCCGGCGACGAACCTGTCGACCGTCACTCGCTCACGTTATATTGCGCCGATGTCGCACGATCTCACTCTTCTGCTCACCGCCGCTGCGGGCGGCGATCGCCGCGCGGCCGCGGAGTTGCTGCCGTTGATGTACGCCGAGCTCCGGGAGCTTGCCGCAGCGAAGATGGCAGCCGAGGCGGGGGGACAAACCTTGCAGGCGACGGCCCTGGTGCATGAAGCCTATCTGCGAATCATCGGCACGCAGGATCCCCAGGCTTGGGACGGCCGCGGGCACTTCTTCGCGGCGGCTGCCGATGCGATGCGACGCATCCTGGTCGACAACGCGCGGCGCAAAAAGCGTTTGAAACACGGCGGCGATCGGAAACGCGAGGAGTTCGACCTCATGCCAATCGAGGCACCGCGACCACGGGAAGATCTGCTGGCGCTGGACGCCGCCCTCGACAAGCTCCGCCAAACCGACGGAACAGCGGCGGAACTTGTCCAATTGCGTTACTTTGCAGGGCTTACGAATTCGCAAGCCGCCGAGATTTTGAACCTTTCGCCACGCACAGCGGAGCGGGCTTGGGCATATGCACGCGCCTTTTTGAAGCAAGAAATGCTGGCCGCAGGCGGCCAATAGTGACTTTCTTGAGATTCTTTTGGCGGACTTGGGCGTGGACGTCGCATTAGTCTCTGGCGGAGTATTTGCGACGCGGACATATTAGCGTCATCGATTGTCCGGTTAACTATTGAGAATTCTATGAACGAACGCGCATTGTTCGAAGCAGCCCTGGAAATCCGCGATCCGGGCGAGAGGTCGGCGTACCTGGATCTCGCCTGCGTCAATCAGCCTGAGCTGCGGTCGCGCATGGCAGAACTGCTGCAAGCCCACGACGCCGCGGGATCGTTCCTGAACGTGCCCGCAGCCGGTCACACGTCGCCGCCGGATCGTACGACCGATTTTTCGTTTCAACCAACGTCGGTGGACGACGCAGACGACGACAAAATCTCGCTCAGCTTTCTGCAGCCTTCCACGCAGCCCGGCTCGCTGGGCAAGCTCGCCCACTATGAGATTTTGCAGATCCTGGGCCAAGGTGCCTTCGGCATCGTCTTCAAGGGCTTCGACGAGAAACTGCATCGCGTGATTGCGATCAAAGTGATGCATCCGCAATTGGCGGCGACGTCGCCGCCACGGAAGCGGTTCTTGCGCGAGGCCCGTTCGGCTGCTGCGGTGCAGCATGAAAACATCGTGCAGGTGCATAGCGTCGAAGAACAGCCGCTGCCGTATTTGAGCATGGAGTTCATCGACGGCGAAACGTTGCAGCAAAAGCTGGACGGCGTTGGTCCACTGAGCACCGCCGAGGTGCTGCATCTCAGCCGCCAAATCGCCGCCGGGCTCGCCGCCGCACATGAGAAAGGCCTCATTCATCGTGACATCAAGCCGGGCAACATCCTGCTGGAACGCGGTCCGGAGCAGAAAGTAAAAATCACCGACTTCGGTTTGGCCCGCGCGGCCGACGACGCCAGCATGACGCAAAGCGGCGTGGTCTGCGGCACGCCGATGTACATGGCGCCCGAACAAGCTCAGGGGCAAACGCTCGACCACCGTGCGGACCTGTTCAGCTTCGGCAGCGTGCTCTACCAGATGGCCTGCGGCCGCCCACCGTTCCGCGCCCCGACAGCGATCGCGGTGCTGCGCCGCGTGGCGGAAGAAACGCCCCGACCGCTTCGCGAAGTGCTGTCCGAGGTTCCAGATTGGCTGGCGGCGATCGTTGAGAAGTTACACGCGAAGAATCCGGACGAGCGGTATCAATCGGCGAAGGAAGTCCGGGATTTGCTGGGGAAGTGTCAGACGGAATTACAACTGCACGGCAAGGTGACGTGCGTGGCGTTGCCCGCGCCGCCGGTGCAGGCGGTTGTTGCGCCGTCGCCCGCAGTTGTTCCATCGCTGGTGGTCGCGACGCCGAAAAGCAAGCCGAGCCGCGCGCCCCTCGCGATTGTGGCGGCATTATTGCTGCTGCTGGGCGTGATCATCATCACGATCACCAACAAGGACGTCACCAATACAGTCATCAAGGTTCCCGACGATGCCAAGGTCGAGATCACCAGCTCCGAAATCGAAAATCGAAAATCTGAAATCGAAAATATCCCCGGCTGGCACGGCTGGCCCGCCGATGCACCGGCACCGGCGATTGCTCCGTTCGATGCCGAGCGAGCCAAACAACACCAACGGGCGTGGGCCGAGTACTTGAAGCTGCCGGTCGAATACACCAACAGCCTCGACATGAAGTTCGTCCTCATCCCGCCCGGCGAGTTCACGATGGGCAGCACGCCAGAGGAGGTTGAGGCGACATTAAAGGTTGTCGATTCCTTTGACGTGAACTATCGAAACACGGTGCAGTCCGAGGTTCCGCGGCACAAGGTGATGCTCACGAAAGCGTTTTACCTGGGGACTCGCGAAGTGACGCAGAAGCAGTATCAAGAAATCATGGGGACGAACCCATCGGCGTTTGGCGGGATGAATATGGCCAATAAGTCGGCGGCGGAGTTAGCGGGGCTGCCGGAAGGGACTGAGACGTCGAACTTCGCGGTCGATTCGGTGAGTTGGAACGATGCGGCGGAGTTTTGTGCGAAGCTCAGCAAGCAAGAGAAGCTCAAGCCGTTTTACTTCCGCGCTGAAGAAACCGTGACGATGCTGGCGGGGACCGGTTTTCGGTTGCCGACGGAAGCGGAATGGGAATTCGCCTGCCGCGCGGGGACGACCACGAAGTTTTGGAACGGCGACAACGACGACCTGTTGCAATCCGGTTGGTTCGACACGAACAGTGGGAAACGAACGCACGAGGTGGGCGAGTTGAAGCCGAATCCGTTCGGGCTGTACGACGTGCATGGCAACGTGTGGGAATGGGTGCAGGATTGGTGGGAGCCGGGCTATTACGACCAGTTCGTGGAGCAGCCGGCGATCGATCCGCCAGGGGCACCGATGTCCGCCGCTTCGCAGCGTGTGAGTCGGGGCGGCGATTGGTACATCGTCTCTGCCTACTCCCGCGCGTCGAACCGCCACGCCTTCCATCCGGCGACCCGTACCTTCCACTACGGTTTTCGGGTGTCGTTGCCCGCTGATGCGGTTCGTCAGGTGTTGAAGTTGACGGGGCCGGCGATGCCGAAGGCGGGGGACGGAAACGCGACCGACGCCCGTAGGATGGCCGCCCCCGGCCGTCCCTCCGAGACGACCTCAAACACCAAGACGGCCGAGGGCGGCCATCCTACGAATGCGACCGACGCCCCCATCGACTTCGCCGCCGAACGCACGGTGGCCGAGCGGTTGTTGCGGCTGGCGAAAGGAAAGGCGATCCTCGGCAACAAGGATCGGCAACCGATCGGCGAGTTGAAAGAACCGCTGCCGGGCGAGCCGTTCTGCATTCTCAGCGTCGATTTTGCCAACGCGGATGTGAACGATGACGACCTCGCGGTGCTCGCCGGATGCCGAGAGCTGGTGACGCTCCGATTGACGAGCAATCCAAAAGTCACCGCGGCGGGATTGAAGAAGCTGGAGATCGGCGATCGTAGCCGAACTCGCGCTGGGCGCGGGTCTCCCGAC
>JAYVSE010000250.1:0-8244 GCA_043775635.1 Planctomycetaceae bacterium
CAGAGGGCGGGGAAAATTGGGTTACATCGATTGGCCATGACGACGGCCTTCTCACTTGGGGCTGTCTTCCTGGTATGTTATGTCACATACCATCTGTCGAATCCGTCAACAAAATTCGGCGGAAGTGGAATGATGCGTGGTTTTTACTACTTCGTTTTAATCACACATATCGGTATGTCATTGATTGTCCTGCCATTGGTTCTTCGAACATTTCTGTTTGCACTCAGGAATCAGTTTGAGAAACACCGCCGAGTTGCAAAGTACGCTTTTCCCATTTGGCTTTACGTTTCAACGACCGGAGTCGTTGTGTATTTGATGATCTCTCCCTACTACGCGAATTGAATTCAATCTACCGCGTGTGACAGGCAAACGCACCAAAGGTATTTGGATCCGCATGCTTTGCGCTGCGGATCGATCAGGTTTTTCGGCTACAACCGCAGGCCCCACGCTCGTATCTTGTGTACGTCTCGTTGCCAAGATTGGGTTACAATAGTCGTGAGAATCGGAAGTCCTTTCGCATTCCAACAATGAGTATTCTCGCATATTGCTTCAGGATACAACAGGCGAATCACCATACAAAGCAATGCAGGCAACTCAGTTCCTTGATCGGGATCGAATTGGTGCATTAATGAAGGCTGCAACCAAACCAATAGACTCATCGCAACTGAAGGCTTGGGTAGATTCGATGTAGGAGTGGGATAGGCTTCTAGCCTGTCATTTTCAATTCGACAGGCTGGAAGCCTATCCCACTGTTTTCGTTCGCTGTTAGCGAACGAAAACAAGGGCGGGACGGACGCGCTGGGAGCGTCGATTTCTAACCTGTCAGTCTGGCTTCCATGGAGACAAGCTCGATGGAGAGCTTAAGCGTTACCATCGAATTATGAAGCGGTGAGCTGGATCATATTGTTCCCGCCCAAACCGCCTGCCGTCGGGTTGTTCGCGGTCGCGCCAGTATCGTTGGTTCCCACGTAGGTGCCGATCACGTTGTCACGGACGTCATAGGTCAGTCGCGTGATCGTGCCACCCGGTGAAACTTCGCGGTTACGACGTTTCAGACTGTCATAACCGTATGTGGTCTCATTGTAGTTGACGCCGCTGGTGCCAACGACGCTGGCAGGGATCGTGTGATAAACCCTCAGCGACGACACGAAGCAGCAGTCAGTGTATGCCCAAGTTGTCCAAGCAGTGTAAGACGACTGTGCGAAGCTGTCGGTCGGTAATAGCTTGCCCACCGTGGAACTGCGGACGGCTTCGATTTGCGCCAGCCGTTTGCCGCGTGGATCGAATTGCCGCAGGGTGACCGGATTCGTCAGCGTGTAAACGTAGTTGGGTGACGCGCCAGTGTCGTAACCGGAAGCGGTCCAGGTCTCGTGAGTGACGTCCTGGTAAACGACCTAGTTAGCGCGACGAACGGCGGTTGCGGTTCCGGCGATGTTGACGGTATATGCGTCATTATTGTGGTCGTCGATCATTTCCGCATCCGATCAATTACGGGCACTTTGCTCTGGGGCAACTTAATGTTCCGTCAATAAACGGTGTCGCACACATTTTCCACCACCACACCTTTTCCACCACACCTTTTCCACCACCCAATCAATCGCACCGGATGATCGTTGGGGATGAGCTCTTCCAGAGCGGTTGGGATGAGCACCAATTGCTCGCGTGGCATGGGTGCATCTTGCCAGTAATTTGCTTTTCGCGGTCGTTGACTCATTGGCGGGATCTCCTGCGGCCAACCGTTCCGCTACTTAATTCCACGCGGCAAGCTGGCAGGGGTCTAAGAAAAAGTTGTGGGGTAAAAAAAGGCTGGAAGCCTATCCCACTTCAAAAACCGGACAGTTATTGATCGCACGATGCTTACTCAAGTGGTGCGACAACAATTCTGTTTCCTCTGACTTCGATCACGCGGACTGCGTCTCCTGCTCCCAGCGGTGTGCCGTCGCTGATCACTTGCACGACATCGTCCCCGAATCTCGCTTTGCCCGCGGGGCGAAGCGGCGTGGTCGCGATTCCGGGGGCACCGAGCAGGTATTCATAGTCAGCAATCCTTTCGGCCCGATCGATCATTTCATTGTCAGGTGACTCAAGTGCCAAATGCTTTAAAAACGTTCGCTCTGGAACCAGCAATCGAACGACCGCCAAACCAACAATCATCGAGACCACTCCTCCGACTACCAACCACAAGCTCTGAGTTAACTGCTCGAATTGATAAGTATTTCTTGGGATCACAAATGTCTGGCTGGTCAGTACAACACCAAGGACTAACAGGCACATGCCGCCGATGCCGAACACACCGAACCCAGGTAACAAAAATACCTCGATACCGATGCAGATCAGACCCAATGCAAAGGCGAGTACTTCTAACCACTGCGCCGTACCATTGAGAAATTGAATCCAGAAATAGAGCGAGAAACACAGCAATGCGATAAAACCTGGCACGCTGACCCCCGGCGTGCCAGCCTCGATGGAAAGGGCGACCATGCCGATCATCAATAACAAAATCGAAACGCCTTTCATTCCACCGATCCACTCGACGAAATGAACTAATCCGCGATCAGTAATAGCGCGCGGGGTCTCGGTAAGGCCTTGTGACAATGCGACCTCTGCGATCGAAATCATCTGAGCTTCTGCTAGGCCAAGTTCCAACGCTTCTTTCACTTTTACGCCATTCTTCAATGCAATCAATTCACCTCGCCGCCATCGTTGACGCTCGTCCTCTGGCTCATTGGATTCAAGGCCCAGCTCGTCTTCGGTGGCGTAGCGAATTTGACCGGTTTTTGTGTTTGTGTAGCGAAACACGTTCAATGTTGGGTTGAGCAAGCCGCGAATCAACGCGATCGGTCGCCCCGTGTCGATCGCAATTTGCTCAATCGCTTCTTCGATCGGGCGCAGGTCGCTGTCGTCAATCGCTTGACCACCAGGGCCGCCAAGTATCGCATCAGGATGCATGTAAAGGGGTTTGCAGCCAATGGCAATCAATACCGAATCGCCGCGGGACTGGTTTTCAATGAATCCAATCGCTTTTTTGATTGGCGGCTTCGCAGAGGATAGTGTGCCTGCGAACTGGACACTTGATTCTAGGTCGCCGCCAGAACTATCGATCAAGACGAAGATCGTGTTCAATTCGCCTGCGTCCGCTGCCTTCGCTAGGTTCAATTCCCAGCGTCTGGCGCGGGCCGTCGAGATCGCTCCTGAAACCTGCAACAGCCCAGCCGCGATGTCCTTGCCAATAAGCTGACTTGCCATTGGTTTTAGTTCCGCCACATCAAGTACGTCTTTGGAATCGTCAAGCGATTTGACAACATGGCTTGCGATTCGCGCGGACTTTAATCGATCGACATTTAGCACAAGTGACTGCCCCGGTGCTGCCCAGATTTCTTCTTGCCAACCAGCACCTTCGCGGCGTAGGTCGGCCAACTCATCGCCACTTGCGAATCGTCGCTTGCCATCAATTGTCGTCGCTAGCACCAACTCATGACCTGGTCGTACTAGAGCCTCAGCGACCTCGGGCGTGAAAAGTCCTCGCCGCGCCGCGACCGTTAAGTAAGCGGCGACGATGGTTTCATCTGCCTTTGTATCAGCCTCACCGATGGCTGCATCGCTCAAGCTCGCACCATCGGTAATCACCAGCATGTCACTTGCCAAAATCGGTAATACGGCATGTCCCTTTACCACACCATCTACAAAACTGACGATGCGGAGCTGGCGAAACTCCGGACGCGAAAACGCTCTTGCAAGCCTTAGCGATTCCTCAAACTGCGTGGTGGCTCCATCACTTTGGTCACATCGGTATCGCAGCAGGATTGTCACTCGCGAACCGCCAGACGAGTTCGCACTGCCTGTTTTGGCAACGGTTTCTAGGGTTTCGATTACGGTCGACGCCGTCCGCGCAGTGATCGGTAAGCTGATATCAACCAGCACACCTTGCTTTACCTCCGCCGGCGCGGCCTGCCGCTCAAGCGCTTGTTGCCCCGATGCATTTTGCCCAGTAAGCAGATAAAGAATCGCCAGTACGATGACCAGCAGGTGCCGCAGCGAGAAAATAAAGAATTGATCCATAATGCCGCAAACGTTCCGCTGAATCTTCAAACCCTGACTCCGACATTCTATCCGATTACCACGCTAATGGATAGAAATCCGTTCAATGGGCCCAATTCGTAACTGGGATAGACCGTTTTATTGGCCGCTTAAAAAAAAATTTGCGAGAAATTTTTGTTTTAGAATTTGCATCTTCATAAAAAATAACTCCGCCGACGGCTTGACAATCAGCCCACCCGTCGAATTGACGCCTCATCCGTGGCAAAAAAACAATGGCCAGAATGGTCCGCTGACGCGCCAACAACGCACTTAGTGGCAGTCCATTTGACATTATCGACGGTGCGGGAAATCACATTCCCAATCACGCGATCGGGATCGCTGGCAATCCAAACAAACACCCCACCCCACAGGGTTTCGCTGAGCGTTTGTTTGTCCATGGCAAACGATTCCATTGATCACAACCGACGAAGAATTTTGTTGACTCTGTTAACAAATCGTCAATAATCCGTTTACCGGTGAAGGATGGATCTTCCCAAGCGTTCCTTTTTACCCCTTGTGCATGAGTCACGTGTACATGGAAACCATCAATTAACGGCATACCTGATACAGCGATAGCGAGTCTGATTGGACTGGACCGCGTCACTCATCAGAATGCTTCGACACAAACGATGTCGAGAGGGAGAGAACGATTTAGAGATGAGCAATACCTGCAAAAATGTTTTCGAAGCGATTCTGCGTTACGGCCACGATGAAGATTTCGTACCCAACGATGATCATCATTTTCAACCAACCGATGCGCCGGCCGGCAGTCCTGAAAAGATCGAAGTATTGCGCCGCCGGGTCGAACTTGGCCAGCCGCTTTGGCACACCACCGACCGTATTGACTACAGTGGGTTGACGGGTGCCATTCGCCCTCGCGAGTAATTCTGAGTTCAAAAAACGCTGCTGAAGTTTCCTAAACGACGTAGCCGCCATCGGATCAAAAATCGGATGGCGGTTTTTCGTTTTGTAGGGTGAAAAACCTTTTGGGGTTGCGTTTGTCGGTTCCGTTTGGGTAGTCACCATCGAATCGGGAGGTTGCGGCTGCGCCTCCGCGAGCCCTATTACTCGAGCCGAACCTCAACATGTTCGAAACTACTTTACCCCGTCGCCTTTTGCGATCGATGTTCTCCATCGCGCTGGCAATGACCTTGGACTTTGATTCAAGCGGCATTTCGATGACAAGTTTGCGAGCCCAAGACGACTCGCAGCCCTTCACTGTATACGTCGACCAAGAAGGGGTGACAGCTCGCTGTGGTCCGGGCGACGACTATTACCGAACTGATCCGCTGCGGCATGGCCAAGCCTTGGAAGTTTACATCGAGGCCGAAGATGGTTGGCTCGGAATTCGCCCGCCTGAAGGTAGTTTTTGCTGGCTTCCAGCCGATGCTATCAAACTGTCGCCAGGGCAGGATTTCGGAATCGTCCAGGAAGACAACTCGCTGGCCTGGATCGGAACCCACTTGGGCAAAGCAAATAAATATCTTTGGCAAGTTCAGCTTTCCAAAGGCGAGGAAGTCGCAATCTTAGGACGAGCTAAACGTGAAGGTCCGGATGGTCAGCCCAAGCTTTGGTTTCGAATCGTGCCTCCCGCAGGTGAATTCCGGTGGGTTCATCGCGACCAAGTCGTTGATAACCCAGAAATGTTGCTGCGCGAAAAACCAGCCTCAAATTCAAGAGTCGCCGGGCAACCAACGTTAGCCCCGGACGAAGAAACGTTCGCTGAAGCCGTACCCAGCCCAACTGAGTCGGCGTCAACTGAACGAGCGTTGCCTTTACCTGCGCCAACGCCGGATGATGATCCTCAAGCCATCGGTTCCGGTGTCGATTCGAACGTCAACGCAATCGCCGCCGCCAACAACCAAGAGATTGCGCGAGCCTACGAAGCGCCACTCGTTGCCTTCACCACTCGTCCTTCGGTGCGTTCAATCGGTGAAACCGACCCCAGACCTGTGGCACCGCAGCCAGCACTCGTTGATGCCTTTAGCAGTCGAACCGCATCCAGTCCGCCAACTTCGCAAAGCCAGCTTCAACCGACGCAATTGCAGCTTGCACAACGTTCGCCAAAGTCGAACCAACAGGTTTTTGTCGAGCAAAGTCGCGTCGTGATTCCAACAGCCGTCGTACCAGTATCGAACGTGGTCGCGACCCCTCGTAGCAATGATCGCAGCATCGATTCCGTGCAACTCGAACTGTCGCGTTTGATGTCTCGATCAGCACCTGCCATTGACGTCGAACCCGTTTTGGAGGCCGCTACGTTTCAATCTCGTACAGTACAATCCGCATCCGACCGGCAACGAGCGTTGATGATTGTGAAGCGTGCCCAAGAGTACCAACAGGTGGCCCGTCGTCGAGATCGCGATCCCGCATCCACCTTCGACGATTTCCAAGCGTCCGCAAGTTATCCTGAACCTATTCAACCATCCGTTCAGCCAAGTATGGTTCTGCAAATACCAAGGTCCGACGAGACGCCTGCGGAAATGGTCGGTTACTTGGTCCAGGTATTCTCTGCGCGCCCCGATAGCCCGCCATTTGCATTGACAGACAAGCAAGGGCGAACAACGTTCTATATTAGCCCAGCGCCGGGTATTAACTTACGAAGAAACCTCAACCAGTATGTTACTGTTCGTGGGGCCGCCGGATACATGACCGGGCTCGACACACCACACATAATCGCATCAGGAGCTGTTCGCACATTGGAACCGTAACCGTTCTATTGAGGAATGTAATCCTTCAAGTGCGCCTCGCGGCGTGCCAGATCGTAGTCAAACTCAGTCATAATCCTTGCGAGTTCGCGAAGATCCGTTGCTGCAGTCCAGCCAAGCTTTTCTTTGGCCTTGGATGCATCTCCAAGCAACAAATCAACTTCCGCTGGACGGAAGTAACGAGGATCAATCTCAACGTAGTTTTCCCAATTCAGGTCGAGGTGTTCGAAGACGAGTGATAAAAATTCACGAACGCTGCGAGTCTCGCCCGTGGCGATGACAAAATCATCGGGTTCATTATGCTGCAGAATTTGCCACATGGCGACGACATAATCCTTTGCGTAACCCCAATCTCGCTTGGCATCAATGTTGCCGAGATAAAGTTTTTTCTGTGTCCCTGCTTTGATACGACCGGCTGCACGAGTGATTTTACGCGTTACAAATGTTTCACCGCGACGTTCGGATTCGTGGTTAAACAGAATTCCGTTGGACGCAAACATATCGTAGCCGCGACGATAGTTTACGGTTTGGTGAAAGGCGTAAACCTTCGCACAAGCGTACGGCGACTGCGGATTGAATGGTGTCAATTCGGTCTGCGGAGTCTGCAAGACTTCGCCATACATTTCGCTGCTGCTGGCTTGGTAGACTTTGACTGGATGCGTGCGATTGAGCAGCCGTGCAGCCTCAAGCACGTTTAGCGCTCCGACGCCTACCGTTTGCAGCGTATAGACTGGTTGGTCATAGGAAACGCGAACATGACTTTGAGCACCGAGGTTATAAATTTCGTCTGGCTGTAGTTCTAACACAATGTTCGTTAGTGCCTGGCCGTCGGTCAGGTCGCCGTAGTGCAGACGAAGTTGCGGGCTTGTGTGAAAATCTTCGTAAAGGTGTTCGATTCGCCCCGTCGTGAATGTGCTACTACGGCGTACGATGCCGTGCACCATGTACCCTTTTTCAAGCAGCAATTCAGCTAAAAAGCTGCCGTCTTGGCCAGTGATTCCGGTGATTAGTGCGGTCTTTGACATTGAAAAACGCCGTGTTTCGTTCAGAAATGGGGAAGTCGATCAGCAGCGGCATTGTACTCGTTTCTGCCAACGTTTTCACTACATGACGCCTTGTTCTCAACGGTGATAGCACCAAAGAACGCCGAAAGAACAGTTACAGCCCCCATAACCATCGCTGAAGGCGGTTCGCGCCGCGATACCAAGCGAATCGTCGCGATCGTTTTATTCGTGGTGCTGTGAACCTCGACTCGATACAAGCGTTGCACGGTTACCAATATTGTTGTTTCCTGACTCTAACGGATTTTAAGCCCTGGCTTTCCGCGAAAAAAACCGTTGTCGCAGCGACATTCCAAATTTGTCATCCTTTTGGGCCTCGCCTTAACCGATCAAGCGAGTGACAAGAACTTCACAGAAGCATACGGCGTATTCCAAAAGCAGCGCTGGTGTATAGCCTTTAG